>JAPLKB010000062.1 GCA_026388275.1 Pseudomonadota bacterium | reverse complement strand
TACGTGTACCCCTCACGTTTACCTTTCCAGACAACTTTATTTGTATATTTCGGCATAATGCCTCCTATTTTTTGCCCTGTTGTATTTCATCAACCTTTTTTGCAATCTCATCAGCTACTGCATCGACAGCCGCCTGGTCTTCCCCGGTAAGACTTGCCCGTGATAGAGGTGTCTTAATCCCGCATTTTTGCAGCACCTCGCTCACAACTATGGAATCATATGGTTTTGCGCTCAGGCGCTCCGTGCTTTTCTGACTGCATCGCTTGTCGCAGCCGTCAACTGTTATGGTAGGAAATGTCTTCGCGAAGTTTTTCTCTTCTTCGCCTCCTGCTATAAATAGAGGTAGACAGATAGTAACCGTGCTTCCGGGTCTGAGTTTATCGAGCACTTTTCGGCTTGCGAAACGCGTAATGGTTCCTTCGCATATCTCCTCGCCGTTACACGGTATGATGCCCACCTTCTTTGGCATAAGATCCATTAGCATTGTTGTGCCTCCTTTTCTAAAAGACGGTCTGCCTCAGCCTGGATCCGTTCGGCCAGGATATGCACGAGGGTGAAACCCGCATCCCCTAATTCCAGAATACCGGTAGGTTTAAGATCCCGGTGTCCCTTAAATGTCTCGATTACCCGCAATGAGCAGTCAGGTTGCATACCGGCTGATTCCACATTCTTTTTGGCACAGTCCTTTGCGCACCCGTCAACGGTAATAATTGAATTTCCCTTTAATGCGGCCTTTGTTTCCGCATCATCAATCATGAGTCTGGCAAGGCAGACTGTCGAAGCACTTTCCGGTCGACTATCTATTGCCTCATATGTTGCCTGCCGTCCAATCTCGCCATAGGCTTTACCCACACCACTGCATGGGATAATAATGACTTTATTTTTCATTCTTTCCTCCAGGCATTACTTTTTTGATAGCTCCTGCTCAATCTTTTTCTTCATAAGAGGAAGATACGTCTCAGCGTCAATCAATTGTCCTTTTTCTTCTTCCCATTTGTTCAACTTGAGTTTGAAAAGCCAGCCTGCACCGAAGGGATCGGTGTTGAGTAATTGGGGTTCCTCTTCAAGAGAGGAATTAATTTCCAACACTTCACCGGAGAGGGGAGAAATGAGAGTTACGGTAGTTTTGATCGTCTCCATAACACCGGCTTCACCCCCCTGTGACAGATTGGCGCCTGTCTCCGGAAGTTCTACGAATGCCACATCACCGGCTGTTTTTTGCAGAAAGTCCGTTATACCCACCACTGCCATGTCTCCTTCCTGCCTTGCCCAACACTCGTTTGCGTGATAGAGACAACCTTTGTCCACCTTGAAGATAAATTTGTCATAAGTTACTTCAGTAAAATTGTCACCCATTGAAACCTCCTTCTTTTATAGGAAATATCCTACTTTTTCTCTTCAAACTGGATAAGCGGTAAGTTATCATCAACATTTATCGGAGGTGTGCTGCATTTGCAGGCTGTTGAACAGGAATATAAAAAAAGTCCTGTGAAAAGCAAAAGGGAAAAAGTAATCAGTTTTTTCATTAAGAATCTCCTTAACAATTTATTTTATTACGGTTTTATTCAGTATCTCCTGCTTCAAATGTTCAAGTGCATTGATAATCTCCGGTTCACCACTATACCGTTCTATTTTTCCATTCTGATCTATGATGCAGGTAGGTGTAGTATTTATCTTGTCATCCTTCAGGTATTTATTCAGGATTTCAAACGTTGGTTTTACATCGAAAGTTTTGAATTTAATCCCTTTATTCATGAGATATTCTTCCAGCTTTATCTCTTCAGTTATCTTTTCAAGGGATGCGTTAATAAGGGCAGACCGTGCAATAAGGGTAAGATCAAAATCCTTTTTCTCATTCATTATGTATAGAAAGTGCCGGGCATACAGTATGGAAGATCTGGAAAAAGGAGCATCAACAAAGGTAATATTAATACTATTTTTCCTTACCAGTTCGGTTATTATTGGCTCGATCTTGGGTTCCATGGACCTGCATGGTGAGCAGAAATAGTCCGTATAGAGCCTTACGTTTATCTTCCCCATCCCGAATGAAGGAACAAGAGTGTCTATCGCATATATAGGAGTAATGGAACCCTTGGATAATAGGATAAAGAGAACAAGGCCGAGAGCCTTACAGATAGTAGTCCACTTAGTTTGAACCTTGTGAATATTCAAAATATACTTTTTCTGCATTGGCCGTTTGAACAAGTTGTTTTCAGACACTATAAATACCCCCACTTTTAAAATTAATTATAAACAATAAAATAGTACAAAGCGTTTGCGCCAACCATCTTTACAGCAGTTTCTTTATCTCATCTGCAGAGAGAACCTTGCCTGCGCTCTTTACCTGCCCATCGATGGCAATAGCCGGGGTCATCATTATACCAAAATCCATGATTTTTTTGATATCTGTTACCTTTTCAATCTCAAACTCAATCCCTGCCTGCTTAGCCGCCTCTTCTGCGTGAGCAGCAAGCTCTGTACATTTTGCACAGCCAGCTCCAAGAATCTGTATCTTCATGCCCCCTATCTCCTGTTTTAAGTTATACATTTAATATTTAAGCTCATCACCCAACGGTAATTTTAATCAACTATTCACCCGAACGCCATTCCTGCTATAGTTGAAACCCCGGTTACCAGTTTAAGATTGTAAAAAACTTCTTTGTCATAAGTCATAAGAAGACTTGTTATCGCTATCATAGTCAGCAATGATAGCGCTGGCAGCAAAGAAAGCAGGCATATATAAAAAGATTCAGGAATTGCCTTTTGCGCCCTTAGCTTTTCAAAGGGAACAAAATATGCAAATACAAAGACGCATACAACAATAGGAAATTTATAACGTTTTCTCAAAATGACTCATCATTATGTAATATTGTATTCACAAATATATCAACGCAGTAACAAAAAATTACTTGCTACATAGGCATGCCTTTTGCTTTTTTACGGTATTTTCGATAACTGCCGTAACACAGCTAAAAAAATCGGTAATACATGGCACCTCAAGCTTATAGAACATTTCCAAACCACTTTTCCGTGAAGAGACGATTCCTGCCTCCTTCAATACAAGAAGGTGTTTCGATACGGTTGATTTATCAGATTCAAAAAGGTCGTTGAGTTTTGAAAAAGGGGTTTCTCCATCTTTAAGCACCTCAACTATCATCAACCTTACCGGATGTGCAAGCGCTTTAATGATTCTGCTTCTGATTTCTGCTTCTTCAAAACTTATCAAGATTCACCTCTCGTTTGCCTGTTGGTATTTTAACCAACAAACCAATAGTATGTCAAGAAAAAAATATTAATTTTCCCTCTTCTTTTGTTTATCCCATGAATCCCAATCCCTGAGGCGCTACTTTGAGTGTATTCTGTGTTGTTTTTTGCAGTTCCGATACCGCCCAGAAAGCTTCTTTTAGTATCTGTTTTTGCCTGGTAGAAAGTTCGGCAGGTTTTACAAAGTTTCCAAAAGATTTGCCCTCATCAATATCTGCAAGATTGTTCCTTATCTTAAGTGTAAGAAAGGTTTCGAAGGCTTGTACAAGCGCCTCCTGCTGGTCAATATTGATGGCCTGCAAATAACCCAAGGCCTTTATCCTTTCAAGGGTATTTGTTTCAGGAACACCATATTGGAGCGCCATAATCTTTATACAGGTAATCAGAGGAACGAGGCCGTAGAGCTTTAGATTCAAACGGTCCTTGTGCTCTCCGCTTTTTTCCACAATGAAATTTTTAAAAAATCCGATTGGCATAGGAATTGAAACAATGGCTTGGGCTAAAGATTTTAGAAATGAAGGATTTTCTTTGACCTGTTTCAGTACATGTATCCTTAGTTCTTTTTCCAGAGTCTGTTCTCCATGCAATGATCTGAAATCCAGAAAAACATAGGTATCCATTAATTCATCTTCGCTAAGGTCCAGAGACTTAATCCATTTTGATGTTTTTGCTTTCCACTCTTTCAAGTCTCCAAAAAATTTAGGATTTGTAGCCATGATGTTTCCCTTGCAAAGCGGGATACCGCATTGATTGAGCCCGTTTACCACAACATCGGAAAATTTTTTGAAATATTCTGCTGATCCATTTGATTGACGATTATCAAAAATGATTGCATTATCCTGGTCTGTAAATAATGTCTGTTCCTCTCTTCCTTCACTTCCCAACCCTAACCATGCATATGCGCAAGGAGGCGAACCACATACTTCCCCGGCGAAATCAATTACCTTCTTTACGACTTTGTCATTGAATTCACTCACAATCTTACAGGCATGGGAGGCAAGTGCACCGTCTGCCATTAGTTCTCTCAGGACTTTTTCAACCTCACCCCGCATAATGTCCAGTTGAGAAAGATCAGTGGCATTTTCGATATTCCGGAGAAGAGACAAAGTTTCTCTGCCTCTGAATCTCAGCAGGTCAAAACCTGTTAATACACCTTTTGATCTGTCTCCTTCAGTTACTACAAGGGTGTTTGTATTATTCTTTATCATGCAGTGAAGTGCATCAAAAAAATAACTATTGGAATCTATCGAATAAAATTCTTTTTCCAAAATATTCATCACAGGATCACCAGGATTAACATCCTCGAATAGCAACGCATTAGTTATTGTGTAAATTCCTACTAATCCTTTGGGATTTCCCTGGTCATCTATTGCAATGCGCGGACCTATTCTGTTGTCCAGGATTTCCTTTGCCACATTTCTTATGCTGTTTTTTTCACTGATAAATCCACGCTTAAACGACATCATATCCTTAACCTGTTTGTTATAAAGATAGGGTTCCACCTGAGTTACATGAGATTCCTTTGACAGGAATTCCTTATATGTGCTTTTGGTCCTGTGCATTAGGAGCTGATCGAAAAAATCCATAAACTCGGGATAGTGTTCGACCATATCGAGAAAATACTCCTTTGTATATATAAGACATACGGTATTTTCCATTGATTGAACATTTGCATTTGTCGGTTTGTTTCTGAGGAGGGACATTTCACCGAAACAATCCCCTTCGCCAAGAAAAGCTAAAATATTTTCGTTGCCTGAATTGTCATTGGTAAAGACTTTAACGAGGCCGCTTTTTATAATATAGAAATTTAATCCGTGCATTCCCTGTTTAATAATGAAATCTTTCAGTAAAAAACTCTCTTCTGCCATGTTTTTAGCTATTTCATTCAGGTCTGTTTCGTCAAGCGTATGAAATGGTGCGATATTTTTCAGAAAAACAACCGTTTCTTCCGTCTTCATGATGACCCCTCCACGATTATTTTTTTATGTTTAGTCTTTTGATGAGGTTATGTTAATTCTATTAGATTGCAATGAGTTGTCAACAGCAAAATAAAAGTAATACCAATTCGCCTTCAATCATATAACTTCGTTGCCTCCTCTTCGCGCTCCTCGACGTACTGGTAGTACGCCTGCGTCGGCTCGTCGTCGACGCCTCGTTCTATGCATGAAACCGGATTGGTATAAGTTCCCGTGGTTGTTGCAAATGTAGTTTAAATGATGAGGTTGTTTAAAAAAAGGCCGGGTCTTGTTGAACCCGCTGTGTGTACTATTCCAGGTCAGTCTTCCTTTTCCATCTTCTATGGGATGTTACGGCAAAGCGGTGGGTTTCATCGCGCATTTTCACAATTTCTTTGAATACCGGAGATGCCTTCGGAAGTAAAAGGGGATTTTTCCGGTTAGGCAGGTAGATCAGGTCTTCCATACCGCCTCTGCGCTGCCCCTTTGCAACACTGATAGCGTCCCGGTCAATGCTCAGTGTCTTCAGTGCCTTTGTTACGGCGGAGAGTTGTCCCTTGCCGCCGTCTATGATGAACAAATCCGGTATAGGTCCAAGTTTTTCATTGACGGTTCTTCTCTCTATGACTTCGGTCATTGCAGCTACATCGTCCATTGACGGCGCCGACCGTATATGAAAAACTCTGTAGCCCTTTTTATCCGGTTTAAAAGCATCAAAAACAACCATTACACCCGTGGGGTTTACGCCATGTGTATGGGAAATATCGTATATCTCAATCCTTTCAGGCTCCTTCTTCAAATGGAGTGCCTTTTTGAACGCTGTTTCCAGGGCGACTTGTTCCGGTTCATGCAAGTTTTCTACAGCAAGACCTATCATTTCTTTTGCCGCCCTGCTGCCCGGACCGAGTATCTTCACATCACCCCTTTTTCTCTCTTTCAAATATTTTTCCAGAAACTGCGCGTCTTCGATAACCTCAGAGATAATCACCTCATCGGGAACAGGTCTCGACGAATAATATCGGAAAATAAATGACGATATGGCCTCATCATAGCCAACCTTCATTAAAGATTCTTTGAAAAGCTTCTTCGAAAGTAGAACCCCTCTCCTGAATGTAAGCAGCACCATCCTTATGCCCTCTTCCCCTTCAAGAAATGCCCAGACATCCCGGTTCTTGCCGAAATGCTCATGAACATTCTGCTTTTCAACCATGCCTTTTATGGCAAAATACCGCTCCTTTAAGAGTTTAGCTTCTTCAAAATTCCATTTTTCAGAAGCTTCGGTAATGCGTTTCTCAAGGTCTTTCAACAACTTTTCATCCTTACCGGAAAGAAAGTCCGCCAATTCTTCTGCAACAGCCCTGTATGCATCTTCATTGAATTTTTCCGCACAGGGCGCAAGACATTTACCGAGGTCTGAAAGTATGCATGGTCTTTTTCTCTTTTTGAAAACAGTATCTTTACACCTTCTGACCGGATATATGCTCTGTATGAGCTTGAGCACATCCTTTACATCCTTGGCATGTGGGTAGGGGCCAAAATACAGTGCTCCGTCATTCTCAATTTTCCGTGTTGTATAGAGAGCCGGAAATGTTTCATTCATGGTAAGTTTCAATGAGATATAGGTTTTATCGTCTTTCAGGTCAATATTGTATTTAGGAGTGTTTTCCTTAATAAGGTTGCTTTCCAGCAGAAAAGCCTCTTTCTCGTTCCCGGTCAGGATAGTTTCAACACTCCTGATTCTGTTTACAAGGCGTTCTGTCTTGGGATCTTTCTCGCTTTCGCCGATGTAGCTTTTCACCCTGTCTTTGAGGTTCTTCGCCTTCCCGATATAAATAATATTCCCTTCTTTGTCCCTGAAGATATATACGCCCGACGATTCAGGCAGGGAGTTTATAATTGATTCATCTATCAAAGCGTTATCTCCATCTTTTCCAGCTTCAGCAGCCTGTCCCGAAGCTCGGCTGCCTTCTCGAAATCCCACCTCTTCGATGCTTCACCGATCTCTTTCTTCAATTTCTTCATCATACGGGACAATTTCTTCGGCTCAACGCCACTTGCCTCAAGCTCGTCGAGAGGTATTGAGTAGTAATCTTTTTCATAAATCGAGGAGAGAATATCCACGACCGATTTTTTGATACCTTCCGGAGTAATGCCGTTTTCCATATTATATTCACCCTGAACCTTTCTCCTTCTCTCTGTTTCGCTTAGGGCACGTTTCATTGATTCGGTCGTATTATCTGCAAACATGATGACTCTGCCGTTTATGTTTCTCGCAGCCCTGCCGCAGGTCTGGATAAGGGATGTCTCGGAGCGCAAAAATCCTTCCTTATCCGCATCAAGTATAGCAACAAGGGAAACCTCAGGCAGATCAAGACCCTCTCTCAGGAGGTTCACTCCTACAAGGACATCGAACCTGCCCATCCTTAAATCCCTCACAATGGCAACACGCTCAAGTGTATCAACATCGGAATGGAGATACTTTGCCTTGACACCTGCATCGAGTAGATAATCGGTCAGGTCTTCTGCAAAACGTTTCGTCAGGGTTGTAACCAGTACTCTTTCTTTTGCCTCTGTTATTATTTTGATCTCTACGAGGAGTGCTTCTACCTGACCTTTTGCCGGCTTCAGTTCAATGCGGGGGTCCATGAGACCCGTGGGCCTTATTATCTGCTCAATTACATGGCTCCCTGCTTTTCCAAGCTCATATTTGGCCGGTGTTGCAGAAACATACATTACCTGCCCTGTCCGCTCCTCGAATTCTTCGAATGTAAGGGGTCTGTTATCAAGGGCAGAGGGCAGCCTGAAGCCGAATTCCACAAGGGTTTGCTTCCGCGACCTGTCGCCGCGGTACATACCGGTAAGTTGCGGTACAGTAACATGGCTCTCATCGATCATTATGAGGGTATCCTTCGGGAGATAATCAATAAGAGTCGGCGGGGGTTCACCGGGCTTCCTGCCCGTAAGGTGCCTCGAATAATTTTCTATCCCCTGACAATAGCCGATCTCTTTGATCATTTCCAGGTCATATTTTGTCCTCATCTCGATTCTCTGCATCTCAAGGAGTTTGTTCTGTGTTTTGAGGAATTCAAGACGTTCCTTCAATTCTTCCTCTATCGTAAGCAAGGCACGATCAAGGGTCTCCTTGGGCGTAACAAAATGCCTGGTCGGGAATATGGTACATTTCTTCAGCTTTTCAATGATCTGCCCGGTAAGGGGGTCAATAATATATATGGCGTTCACAAGGTCATCATCAAGAACCACCCTGAATGCCCTTTCCTCCTCATAGGCAGGAAATATATCAATATTCGGCCCCCTGATGCGGAATCTGCCCCGGTAAAAATCGAGATCATTCCTCTCGTACTGGCATTGGATAAGTTTATCAAGGAGGGCCTTTCTTTCTATCTGCTGTCCCTTTTCAAGGTATACAAGCATCCCGTAATATGCCTCCGGCGAACCCAGGCCGTATATACAGGAAACGCTTGCCACAATAATTACGTCATCCCTCTCAAAAAGGGAATTAGTAGCAAGGAGTCGAAGCTTGTCAATCTCCTCGTTGATGGAAGAATCTTTTTCGATGTAAGTATCTGTGGAAGGCATATATGCTTCCGGCTGATAATAATCATAGTAGCTTACAAAAAAATGGACTTCATTTTCAGGAAAGAGGGTTTTGAATTCCGTATAAAGCTGTGCTGCAAGGGTCTTGTTGTGGGAAATGATCAGTGTCGGTCTCTGCATGCGTTCAATCACATTTGCCATTGTAAAGGTCTTGCCTGAACCGGTAACACCAAGCAGTACCTGATGTTGAACACCTTTTTTTATATTTTTTACAAGTTTCTCAATTGCCTCCGGCTGGTCGCCTTTAGGCTCGTATTCACTGATTAGTTTGAATTTATTCATAGTGCTCTATATTGTAATGCATTCGACCGGTAATAATAAACAGGATAATTGCCGCCTTAAGCGTAATGAGCGTGTTTGCCGGGAATAACCCGACACCGTTACTTGTCTTAATCAAAAATATGGGATTATTATTATCAATGACAGGAGGAATTCTATGTAAAAGGCAAAAACTGCGGCAGCATAGATTTCAGGAGTCAGAATTTGAATGAAATCTCAAACAAATTTTCTGACCCCCGAATTATAGATTCCTTATTTTATCTAATAGTTTTCAGCCATTAGTTCATAATGTGCCATCGGATGGGCACAGGCAGGACACTCTTTCGGTGCCTCCATCCCCTCATGAATATATCCGCAATTTCTGCATCTCCACTTAACAACCTTATCTCTCTTAAATACCTGGTTTTTATCAATATTATTAAGAAGAGCAAGATATCTCTTTTCATGTCCCTGTTCAACGGTTGTTATTGCCCTGATTACAGCCGCTATTTCGTCGAATCCTTCTTTTTCGGCAACATTGGCAAACTCAGGATACAATGTTGTATATTCAAGATTTTCACCTGCGGCAGCTTCTTTAAGATTCTCTATTGTGCTTCCAATGACGCCTGCAGGAAATGTTGCAGTAATCTCTACATCGCCGCCTTGAAGGAAACTGAAAAATCGTTTTGCGTGTTCCTTTTCATTGTCGGCTGTATCTGAAAAAATCCAGGATATCTGTTCATATCCTTCTTTTTTTGCCTGGGAAGAGAAATAGGTATATCTGTTTCTTGCCTGCGATTCACCGGAAAAAGCCTTAAGCAGGTTTTTCTCGGTTTCTGTTCCTTTTAAGCTTTTCATGTAGCTGTCCTCCCTTAAATTAATTGAACACTATGATTGCCCCTTGGGTCCATACCACGAAGTGTGCTTAGAGATGATTGGCCCGCAATTTATCACGGGATAATTTATCTCATATTGTTATCTCACCTTTGATATCCCGTGGCTTGCCGCGAGGTGGTTTATTTCCAAAGGCCGTGCATATTGCAATATTCCCTTGCTGTTACATCTCCGCCCTTTACGGCAAAGAAAGCTTCAGGGGCGCCTCCAGGGGACAGGAATTGACGGTAAGCCTTTCCGTCTACAATAATTTCAATCCACTCTATATAGTGCTTTTCTTCCATAGGATGAGCTACACTTCCTACTTTCACCATGATACCATCCTGTGTTTTTTCAATAACCGGGACATGTTTCTCGCGGGAGGCATCGACAGTATTTTCCTTCATGAGCATCATCGGCTTGTTGCAGCAAACAAGCTCGCCCTTACCGGCATGGATAACTTCAACAATATTCCCGCACATTTCACATTTATATATCTCTAACTTCTCTGCCATGATAAAACCTCCTTATTTTTAATATGAACATTCATTAAACTGCAACTGATTCTATGAAGGTAATACACAGATACATTGATGTCAACATGTAAGCAGCTGCCTTTTCATTGCAAAATACATCACCCCGGTTATTTGCGATATCAGTAATTTATATTTTACTTTTTATAGGATTAAATTAGTATAATTTACGCAGAAGATATACAGGAGGTTTTTATGATAGACCTTTTACGCAAGCGTAGGAGTATCCGTAAATACACAAATAAAACCATTGATAAAGCATCTCTTGATTTACTTATCGAGACATTGCTCAGATCTCCATCCTCGCTGAACAACAGGCCCTGGGAATTTATTTTTGTAGACAAGCCCGAGCTGTTGTCAAAACTGTCAAAGGCCAAGGAATACGGAGCCGGTTTCCTGGAAAAAGCACCACTGGGGATAGTGGTATGTGCAGACAGCTCAAAATCCGATGTATGGGTTGAAGATTGTTCTATTGCGTCAATACTGGTTCAACTGACGGCAGAATCTTTGGGATTGGGCAACTGCTGGATACAGATAAGGAAACGAAACTATAGTATAGATAAAACGTCTGAGAAATACATACAGGAGATATTGGGCATACCCGAAAATATCAATGTGGAATCGATAATCAGTATTGGCTGGCCTGATGAAACAAGAAAAACTGTTCCAAAAAGCAGCCTGAATTATCGGAAAATCAGGTACAATAATTATAATGAACCTGAATGTGGATAAGATAAAGATCGGTATCAGCCCCTGTCTTCTTGGAGAGAATGTCAGATATGACGGCGGGCACAGACACGATCATTATATCACAGATATCCTGGGCCGGTTTTTCCAATGGGTTTCAATATGTCCGGAGGTCGGATACGGTCTTCCTGTTCCCAGGGAGGCCATGAACCTTGTAGGTGATCCGTTATCCCCACGCCTTGTAACGGTTCGCACAGGCATAGATCATACTGAGGGGATGAAAAAGTGGGCTGAAGAAAGGCTGAACAAGCTTGCACAGGAAGGAATCTGCGGTTTTATCTTCAAGAGCAGGTCTCCAAGTTCCGGTTTGCAGGGTGTTAAAGTTTTTACCGAAAAAGGGAATGTAGACGGAAAGGGCGTCGGTATTTTCGCTGCTGCTTTTATAAAAAAGTTCCCCCTTGTTCCTGTTGTTGACGATGATAGTCTCAAAGATAAGTCCCTCCGGGAAAGCTTTATTGAACGAGTATTTGTATTAAGCGGATGGCAGGAATTTCTTCAAAAAGGCAGCTCCCGGTTTTTATATCCCCCAACCTCCTGAGACTGTAATGGTTGTTCCTGTTATGTACGATGAGTCATCAGATGCAAGGAAAGCAATTACCCTGGCTACCTCTTCGGGTTCCCCCATGCGTCCCAGCAGGGTTTGATCAAGTATAGGCTGTTTATACTTGTCCGGTAATTTGATCATCGGCGGTGTACGGATGAGCCCCGGCACAATAGCATTTACCGTTACGCCGTCTGCTCCTGCCTCTCTCGCCGTAGTTTTTGTCAGTCCGATAATGCCTGCCTTTGCAGTACAATAAGCAGCTTCCCCCTTTGCTCCGGAGACGCCGTAGACAGAACTTATGTTGATGATTCGTCCCCATCTGCTGGCGCGCATTTGCGGAAGGAGCCATTTTGTCAGGAGAAAGGGTACGTCTATATGTATCCCCATAACAGTATTGAGGTCCTTTTTGTCTATTTTTGCTGTTATGCCGGGCCTATCAAACCCGGCATTATTTACCAGTATATCTATCGTTTTTTCTACCTTCAGCTCTTCTATTAATTTTTGAAGCGAAGCAGTACGGGTAAGATCTATGATATGCGCAAGCACTTTTCCCCCTTTTGAGGCTATCCTGTCGGCTACGCGAGGAAGTGTTTTCCTGTTTTTGTCGAGCAGGATAAGGTTGGCGCCTCTTTCTGCAAATACTTCTGCGCAGGCCTCGCCGATCCCCTGACCAGCTCCTGTGATCAATGCCGTATGTCCGCTTAAATGCATAGAATCTTTTGAACTCATCAATTCACCTCTTTGGTTTTCTATCATATTCTGAATAATTCATTTATCACTAATCGTTTCCTAAGAAAAACATATATTTCAATAAAATAAAAATGTTCCAAATAGTCAACCCCGTGTTCCCATACAATAAGGAGAAACAAAAAATACGGAGAAAGTTTACCATGCCAAGCCGGATGAACAAAGAAAAAATTACTTTTACAGAGGAGAATAAGAACTAACAAGAAAGCCTTAATTAGGATATTTGCTGCAAATGCATTATTAGGTTAATCTGAATTTTGCCGGCTTTTCAGATAACTAAAAATTGATTGACAAGGTTACTGCCTTATGATTAGTATTTAATGCGATTTAAACAAACAAGAGGAGGTTTATATGTCCGTAAAGATAGCGATAAACGGTTTCGGAAGGATTGGAAGACTTGTTTTCAGGGCAGGCTATAAAAATAAAGATGTTGAGTTTGTGGCAATAAACGATATTACGGATGCAAAAACTCTTGCACACCTTCTGAAATATGATTCTGTACACGGTACTATGGATGCTGAGGTAAAAGCAAAAGACGGTGCAATTGTGGTGAATGGAAAGGAAATAAAAACATATGCCATACGGGAGCCTGAAACACTCCCATGGAAAGAACTTGGTGTTGATGCAGTTCTTGAGAGTACAGGGAAATTTACAGATAGGGAAGGGGCCGAGAAGCATTTAAAAGCAGGCGCAAAAAAGGTTGTAATATCTGCGCCTGCGAAAAACCCTGATGTGACGTTTGTTCTGGGAGTAAACCAGGAAGTTTACGATAAGTCAAAACATCATGTAATATCCATGGGATCATGTACTACAAACTGTCTGGCGCCTATTACAAAAATACTGCAGAAAGAGTACGGTATTGAAAGGGGACTCATGACCACCATTCATTCTTATACAAACGACCAGGTTGTGCTTGATGAGCCCCATAAGGATTTGCGCAGAGCACGTGCAGCAGCCCTTTCAATGATACCGACGACAACCGGTGCTGCAAAGGCAATATCCGAGGTTATACCTGAATTGAAGGGGAAGCTTGATGGTCTGGCAATCAGAGTCCCGACGCCAAACGTTTCTATTGTTGATTTTGTAGCTATGTTATCGAAGAGCACAACGAAGGAAGAATTGAATAACAAATTTAGGGAATACGCAGAAGGCTCTATGAAAGGGATACTCCTCTGTTCCGACGAACCTCTTGTTTCATGCGATTTCAACGGCAACCCGCATTCTTCAATAGTCGATACTGCGAACACGACCGTTATTGGCGGCAATATGATAAAAGTGCTGTCATGGTACGATAACGAATGGGGTTTTTCGAACAGAATGCTTGAGCTTCTTTCTTATATCATGAAATAGCAAAACAGGATAAAGAAACAAAGCGTTAAATATTTATCCTTGTTTCTTTATCCGTTCACCTTAAAAAGGACAGGGTGACACATGAAATACATAGATCAGATTGATATAAAAGGCAAAAGAGTTTTCATCCGGGTAGATTTTAATGTGCCCATGGATGAGTACGGGAATATTACCGACGATGCACGAATACGCGCACATCTGCCGACAATAAATTATGCGCTTGATGAGAATGCAAAGGTAATTATAGGATCCCACCTGGGCAGACCAAAAGGCAAGAAAAGCGAAGAATTTTCTTTAAAGGCCGCTGCAAAAAGACTTTCAAGGCTGCTCCAGAAAGATGTTTTGTTTCTTGATGACTGTATAGGCAGTGAGGTTGAGAAGGCGGTATCGGAGATGAAGGAAGGAAACGTAATCCTCCTCGAAAATCTCAGGTTCTATGTTGGTGAAGAAAAAAATGACAGTGAATTTGCATCTCAACTTGCCAGGCTATGTGATGTATATGTTGATGATGCTTTTGCAGTATCGCACAGGAAAGCAGCATCAAATGCTGCAATTACAGAATTTGTTAAAGTGTGTGCTGCAGGCTTTCTCATGCGAAACGAACTGGATTATTTCGATAAGGCGATGGGGAACCCGATAAGACCCCTTGTGGCAATTATCGGAGGTGCAAAAGTTTCGGACAAAATAGGTGTTCTTGAAAAACTTATAGAAAAAGTGGACAAACTGATTGTCGGCGGCGGTATGGCCTTTACTTTCTTAAAGGCTTTGGGAAATGAAATCGGCAAGTCCATATGCGAAGAAAACATGCTTGATATGGCAAGAGATATTATTAATAAAGCTCAAAACAAAAAGGTTAAGTTTTATCTGCCCGTTGATTGCGTAATAGCAGAAAGAGCGGCAGCTGATGCTGAGGTAAAGATTTGTACAGTACAGGAGATACCAAAGGATTGGATGGGTCTCGACATCGGACCTGCCACAACATCGCTTTTTTCTGAAGCGCTTCAGGATGCAAAAACCATAGTATGGAACGGTCCTATGGGTATGTTTGAACTCGACCCCTTCAGCAGAGGAACCTTTGCCATGGTGACTTATGTAGCAAATGCCCATGCACTTACTATTGTCGGCGGCGGTGACACTGATGTGGCAGTCCACCGTGCAGGTGAGAGTATGAAGATGTCTTACATATCTACCGGGGGAGGGGCATTTTTAGAACTTCTTGAAGGAAAAACCATGCCTGCAGTTGAGGCTCTTGAAAAATCATGCGGTGCCTCATGAGAGGGTGGATGGTAGCAGGCAACTGGAAGATGAATAATATAATCAGCGAGGCTGTAAATCTGTCAAAGGCCATAATGCAAGGTACTGATGGAGTTAAGGGGGGAGAGGTTGTACTGTCTCCGCCGTTTACCGCATTGCATGCTGTTTACGAAACAATAAAAGGTTCTCATGTAAAACTTGCTGCACAAAATATGTTTTATGAGGAGAAGGGTGCATATACCGGCGAAGTGTCAGAAGCCATGATTAAAGATGTTGGCTGTTCCTATGTTATCATAGGGCATTCCGAGAGAAGAAAATATTTTAATGAAACAGACGAATGGGTAAATTTAAAGACAAAGAAAAGTCTTGCTGTCGGTCTTAAGCCAATTATATGTGTTGGTGAAACTGATGCTGAGAGAGAAAAAGGTGTTACTGAGTTTGTAGTGGGAATTCAGGTTAAGAAAGCGCTTAATGGTATAGACAGTATGGATAATATTGTGATAGCCTATGAACCTGTATGGGCAATAGGTACCGGAAAAAATGCTACTCCGGCAGAAGCGGAAGAAGTTCATGAGTTTATACGAAATATTCTTGGAGACATGTACGGTGATACATGTAAAAATGTAAAAATATTATATGGAGGCAGCGTAACACAGCAAAATGTCAGCGATTTGATAGAAATGAAAGACATAGACGGGGCTCTTGTTGGTGGAGCATCCTTGAAAAGTGAAGAATTTGTTGGTATAATAAAGAAAGTATCGGAGAAAAAATAATGCTGATAGCAATAGCAGTTATTCATGTGATTGTAACAATAGCCTTGATCCTTATTGTGCTTTTGCAGACAGGGAGGGGTTCTGAGATAGGAGCGGCTTTTGGCGGCGGTTCAAGTCAAACGTTATTCGGCAGTTCCGGCTCAAGCGGTTTTATGACAAAATTAACAACAGCTACCGTTATAATATTTATGGTCACAAGCCTTTTGCTTGCATATTTTTACAGTCACAGGGAATATGTGGTGAAACCCCCCCCTATAAAGGCTGAGGAAAGGCTACCGACAAAATGATAAAGTTAAGTGCCGAAGTGGTGGAATTGGTAGACACACCATCTTGAGGGGGTGGCGGGGAGACTCGTGCGGGTTCGAGTCCCGCCTTCGGCATTATATAATTTTATTGATTTAATCAGATTCCACTGTTTTTTCACAAAACATGATTTTACAAAGTCTCCTCATCCCCATTTAATACGAATTCTTTTATGTAGAAATTTATGAATTTTTCATCTCTTTCTTTTTTAATAAAAGGATATCCGATAATTGCAGAGACTTTAGGTTGCGGAACAGTGTGATATTTGTTTTGGATGATTCCATCCCATGTCTTCTTATGTTTATCAGTGATCCTGACACGCCGTTGATTAATTACTGAAACATCAGAAGGCGTCAGAAGAATATCCGGTTTTGGATTACCAACACCATAAGGCGCTAACTTCTCAATAAATTCCATGAATTCGGTTGTTATTTCATCAAATTCAGCATGGGTATCTACATGATATTGTTTGCTTGTCTTATTTGGCATGAGGGTTACACATTCTTCGAAGGCGTCCCTGAAGGGGATGAGATTCTCCTCCGAAATAGATAAGCCACAGGCATATTTATGTCCACCATGTTTTAAAAGCAAATGTGAGAGGGATGTTATTGTTTCAAGCAGGTTCATCCCGTTGCCCCCTCTGCCCGAACCCTTCCATATGCCATTTACTTCAGTTATTACAATAGATGGTTTGCCAAATTTTTCGACGAGTTTTTGTGCAACAATGCCAATTACCCCTAAATGCCAATCCTTCTTAAACAAAACTATTGAATTTTTTTCTGAGAAACTATCTTTGTTTACAATGCCTTCGATTTCGTTTAAAATTGATTTTTCTTTGTCTTGCCTTTCTTTATTTGCTTTTTGGAGGTCAAGCAGCATAGCCTCAGACTTATTTTCTTCATTACAAACCAGAAAATCCAATGCTATTTCCGGCTTGGATATCCTGCCTGTTGCATTTATCCTTGGTATAATAATAAAATTCAACGCATATTCATCAATGCTATGTCCGCGTGTTATAAGGTTTTTATTAAGAAACGTTTTTAACCATAACCTGGGCTGCCGTCTCATATTTTCAATACCAAATTTGACAAGTATTCTATTATCTTTTATGAGCGGCACCATGTCGCCAACAGTACCTATTGCCACAAGGTCAAGTTCTTTTTTGAGATTTATATTTTTCTCCAGAAGACCCCTGCTATGCATAACCCTTCTGAGAGCCCACAAGAAGAAGAAGGTCACGCCGCATGCAGCCAGTTCTCTTGTCGGGAACCGTGAATCTTTGCGTTTCGGATTAATCAATGCACATGTTTCCGGCATTTTATCAGGTAATTCATGATGGTCTATAACAAGTGTTTCAATACCTGATTCCTTTGCAAATGCAATCTCATTATGGTTTGATGAACCGCAGTCAAGACAAATCAGGAGATCAGGGCTAAATGACTTCATTCTGTTTATTGCCTCAATATTCAGTCCGTAGCCTTCCTGCCTTTTGGGTAAATAGACTTCCGGTGACTGCCCTAAATGTGTAAAAAAGTTTATCATGAGGGCTGTGGATGTAATCCCGTCTGCGTCATAATCACCGTAAATGCATATCTTCTGCCTTTCCGTTATTGCCTTGATGACTCTTTCCACGCCTTTTTCCATATCAGGGAGCATAAAGGGGTCTGAAAGATCATCGAGTCGGGGATGCAGGAATGCATCTGCCCCGTCAACATCTATTATTCCCCTTGAGACAAGTATCCTTGCAAGGATATTCGGGACCCCAAGTCCCTCCTCGATGGATTTCGCAGCATCTGCAATGTATGCAGCCGGTTTTTGTATGTTATTGGTCATGAGTGATTCCAATGATATTTTTAACGTCTGCATAATTATTAACGTCTAAGTACTCCCTTAGTTCCATGATAATCTTAGGGATTGTATAAGGGTCTAAAAATGTGGCAGTGCCGACCTGTACTGCCTGTGCTCCAGCCATAAGAAATGCCAGGGCATCACGTACGTCCATAATTCCTCCTACACCGATGATTGGTATAGGAACTGCCTTCGAGCACTCATAGACTGCCCGCAGAGCAACTGACCTTGCAATCGGACCGGATAGTCCGCCTTTTATCGGAACTGTTCTTTTATTTACATCTACAACGGCAGCCGGAATTGTGTTTATAAGAGTTAGCCCGTCTACGCCTGCCTCAAAAGCTGCAACGGCAATCTCGACAATATTTTTAACCTCCGGGGTGAGCTTGGCCAAAAGCGGTATTTTTGTAACTGTTTTTACATTTTTTACAATCTCATAAACTGTTTCCGCCTCTTTCCCGAAGCCTATGCCCCCTTTTTTGATATTCGGGCAGGAAAGATTCATCTCAAGAGCAACGATCTGTTTATCCGGTTTGATCATTTCTGCACAACCGATGTACTCATCTTCGGTAAAACCGAAAAAGTTTACGATTACAGGTGTTTTCTTACGTTTAAAAAAGGGAAAGTATTCTCTAAAGAAACGTTCAATGCCTATATTTTGAAGCCCTATGCTGTTTATCATACCACATTTCTCTTCCCATATCCTCGGAAGAGGATTCCCATGATGCGGTTTCATTGACAGACCCTTTGTTACGTAACATCCAAGTGTTTCAACACCCCAGAGCGGTTCTATCTCTTTGCCGTAACCGAGTGTACCCGAGGCATTCATAACAGGGTTTTTCAGTGTCTTGCCGAATAATTCTAAAGGGATATTTCCCATAAGTCGAATACAGGACCCTCCTTGCATACCCTCTTATAAGGTTCATTTTCGTCGATTGTCTTTTTAACGCAACCGAAACAAAGTCCGAGTCCGCATGCCATTCTTTCTTCCACAAGTGCCTGACAGGATATTTTACTTTTATTAATTGACGCTTTGAGACTTTTCAACATCCCTTCAGGACCACATATAAAAAGTTCCTGGTCAACGTTTTCAACGGTTTCAAGGTAGTTTGTCAGCATCTCCACAACGTTGCCTTTATATCCGTATGAGCCGTCAAGTGTAGAGATCATGGGATTTAAATGTGTTATGTCTTTAAGAAGGGTTGTCTCAATATTAGAAGAGCATCCGAAAAACACTGATGCCTTCTCTTTCAGTGTTTTGATTAAAAAATGTATGCCTGCAATCCCTATCCCCCCGGCTACTGTCAAATATACATCCCTTTTATTGACACGAAAACCGTTACCCAGAGGACCGAGCACAAAAGCCGAGTTATCCTTGCTTGTCTTGCTTAAGATCTCCGTTCCCTTGCCTACCACTTTGTACATAACTGTGAGGATGTCCTTATCATAGTCATAGATACTGAAGGGCCTTCTTAAAAATACCTCATTACCCGGTATCTTCAGCATAATGAACTGACCGGGCATTATCTTACCCATAGTCTTAGCCAACTTTAATTTGAGCAAAAAGTAGTCCAGAACAATGTTTTTGTTTTCAATAATTTGTGCTTCCGTATCAACCATAATTCCTCGTATGAACTTTTGGCAGGCAGCTAAAAATACTGTCTATGCTCAAAGTTGAATACTCTATGTTATTCAATGTGTTATTCAACATAATGAGAGCTGCATTACAAGAGCATCTTCATGCGTGTCCGTGTAATATTTCTTTCTTTTTCCGATAACTTTAAAACCAAACATTTTATATAAATTGATAGCCTTAATATTACCATCTCTTACTTCAAGAAAAAAATCCGATATACCTTTTTTAGCACAGTATTCAATTATATGACGGATAAGCTGTGAGGCGTATCCTCTTCCCCTGTAATCGGGATTTATTGCAAGATTCAATATGTGAGCTTCATCAAGCACATAATACAACATAATGTAACCGAGCAAAAGATCGTTTGTTTCAATGACAAAACTGGCAGATATAGGTGAAGACAATGTTTCATAGAGCATTTTCTTTGTCCAGGGTGTAATAAAAGAACGTTTTTCTATATCGAGGACATTTTTGATATCACTATCCTTCATTTTGCCGATCATCAATTCTCTACTGCAAGAATCGTAGGAATATTTATCTTGTTCTTCGTCTTTTAGAATTTGTCGTCCCTCGTTTATCATTCAATGCCCATGACTTGTCATAGAGGGCTTCTCCTCTTGTGTTCCATTGCCGGTTCCGGTAGACTTTTTTCCATTAGTCTGGGGGAATATTTTGTTTCCTGTACCCTCCTGGTTCTGAATTATTGCCAGATCATTGATTGCATTGATATTTGTAAACACAGAATAACCATTATTTATAAAATATGGGTGCTCCTCTAACACTTTAACAGAAATGAAAGGGAATAAGCCTCTGACCTTTAAATTGTTCTGTGCTATCAATTTAAATAGATGAGGAATACAGGATCTGCTATATATCGCATAAAGCGGTTCATATCCCCCTTTTGATCTGGGGATTATCAAATCCTCGCCGTGTGCTTTATCTATCATGTATTCTATTGATTCTTCCGAGACAAAAGGCGCATCACAGGGAAGAACAAAGACGTAAGGCGTATCAGCATATAGCAGCGCCGATGCAATACCAACAATAGGGCTTTGTAACGGCAGGATATCTTTAAAAATAGGGGCATCTATACCCGTAATTCTTTCATGGTGATTTGAGATGACAATGATTTCTTTAAAAACCTTTTTTGCTTCATCATGCACCATGTTTATCAGCAGTTTAGTTCCGACAGGAAGGGTTGCCTTGTCGCGCCCCATTCTTAAACTTTTACCTCCGGCAAGAATAGCGCAGGATATATTCATGTATAGCTTTTACCATCTTTTGGCGAACGTGTAAAGGCACAACTTCCAGTTCATAAAACGCTTCTGTGGATATCCCGATGTGTATATACTATATTATGGTTTTTGAAACGAAAGATGGCAGCTTATTGAAAAAACATAAATATTTTACCTATATTGTGCAATAAGTTATACATAATAAAAATTAATACTTCTTCGAAATAGTATGTCACAAAAATAACAGATCAATATTTCCATGCAATTCCTGTTGACAAAATATCCTTGCATTCGTTAATATAATTTAGATACAGAACATAATTCTTTATACAGAACATATAATACAGTTTAAAGGCTATGCACATAGGCGAATCAAAAAAGTTATTCAATGAAACAATATGTCCCATATACCTGATATCATGCTGATTACGTAGAACAAATATGAACAATGGCAATGCCGAGATCAGGGTAATAGACTACAAAGTCTTGCACGGTAAAAGCCTGATCCCTGCAATAGGTGAATTGTCGCCAATGTTTTAGCTTGACAAAGTGTATACAAAAATGGAAATATTTATCTGATATTTTTGCAGGAAAACAAGCATTGGAAAAAGTTTCAACCTCAGGAGGTCTTATGAGTGGGTTTCTAAAAATTGTTGAGAAACTTAGTAAATGGATGGGTTTTATTTCCG
Organism: Pseudomonadota bacterium; assembly: GCA_026388275.1. Classification (NCBI taxonomy): domain Bacteria; kingdom Pseudomonadati; phylum Pseudomonadota; species Pseudomonadota bacterium. The sequence continues at coordinate 11,017 of JAPLKB010000062.1, read as the reverse complement.
GCTGTGCGCTGACAATTATTATGCTTGTCACAGTGTCAGATGTGTTTTTGCGCCTTTTCAATCGCCCTATTGTAGGTACATACGAAATAGTAGGTTTTGGCGGAGCGATCGTTATAGGATTTGCCGTTCCCATTACATCATGGATAAGGGCTCATATCTTTGTAGATTTTGCTATTAATAGTTTTTCAAAAACAATTCAAAATGTGTTCAATATTTCTACACGAATCACCGGCATCATTTTATTTATTCTTATAGGCTGGCAACTCTTTGTTTACGGATTTGGTCTTTACCAATCAGGAGAAGTAAGTACTACACGCCAGATGCCTTTTTATCCTATCGCATACGGATTGGGTGTATGCTGCTTTATACAGTGCCTTGTACTTATATCTGATATCGTTAAGATTGCCGGAGGACAATATGAATGAGGTAACTGTCGGACTGATAGGATTAGCAGTTATACTGATTATGTTTCTCACAGGTATTGAATTGGCCTTTGCCATGATTCTCATCGGTTTCATCGGATTTGGCTATCTCATCTCCTGGAGTGCTTCATTAAACCTTCTCGCAAAAGATTTTTTCGATGTTTTTGATTCATATGGTTTTACCGTTATTCCTCTCTTTATTTTGATGGGACAGGTTGCCTTTAACTCAGGCATTGCAAAAAGGCTTTTTGACTGTTCATATAAATTCATAGGGCATATCCCCGGCGGTCTTGCTATGGCAACCGTTGTAGGGGCAACTGCCTTTAAATCTATCTGCGGGTCTTCCCCGGCAACTGCTGCAACCTTTGCAAGCGTCGCTGTTCCTGAAATGGACCGTTACAACTATGACAAAAGGCTTTCCACGGGCATTGTTGCAACTGTCGGAACTCTGGGTATTTTATTGCCGCCAAGTGTTACGCTGATTATATTCGGTATTATTTCCGACCAGTCGATTGGAAGACTCTTCCTTGCGGGCATATGCCCAGGCCTTCTTATTGCTTTCTTTTTTATTGTGATAATCTACGGATGGTGCAAAATTAATCCTGCTCTTGGCCCCAGGGGTCCAAAATTTACCTGGACGGAAAGATTCAAGGCGCTCCCCGAAGTTATATGGGTTATTGCAATTTTTATCCTGATGATAGCCGGCATTCTCAAGGGATTCTTCACACCGACCGAGGCAGGAAGTGTGGGAACCTTTTTCGTGCTTGTTCTGACCTTTGCCAAGAGAGACTTGAACTTCAAGGGTTATATGAAATCAGTTTCAGAATCAATAAGAACTGCATGTATGGTGCTTATGCTCATAGCCGGTTCAACCGTGCTTGGACATTTTATTGCCGTAACCAGGATACCTATGATTGCCGCTGACTGGATCGTAGGCCTTTCCCTTCCGTCATGGCTTATAATGATCTTTATAACTTTTATCTATCTTATCGGCGGTTCTTTTATTGATGATCTTGCATTCATGATATTGGCAACCCCTATCTTCTACCCTGCAATTATCAAGCTCGGTTATAATCCATTATGGTTTGGTATCATGATTGGTATTACTGTTATGGTTGGCGTTGTCATACCACCTGTAGCAATCAATGTCTTTGTTGTAAAGAATATTACCAAAACACCTTTCAGCGTAATCTATGCCGGTGTATATCCTTTTCTGATAAGCCTTGTAGTCGGGGCAATTATTCTTTTTATCTGGCCCGGACTTGCTACATGGCTTCCGGGACTTTTAATGCCGGGCTAAAAAGACAATTGTAGAGACGCAAAATTTTGCGTCTCTACTTGCTTAGCCGGTTTTTTCGGAGGAAAACGCTTCCTCCACAATAACCTGCATCCCCCATAATGCTGCTTCGCTGAATGTATACAGAGCTGAACCGTGTACTTGCGGCAGGATAGTTCATTTTCAGTATCTGTTTCTCAGGAAAACCTGGGCTATTCGAATAATCAGGACTGAAACAAAACCCCATGCAAAAGGAAGCCAGATAGGTATATTAAGAAAGGTGGGCAGCGCATAACTCCAGGTACCGGCTTTTGTGGCAATGATCTCAGCAATTGAACCGAGAACTGCACCGGCAATGAACACAACATGGTCTTCATTATCAGGCCATATGAAATATCGTATGAGATAAACAGTTATTATAAAACCGGTAACAGCAATATTGTGCCTCCAGATAAGAACAAAAATAATCACCAAAAACCAGAAAATGCCCAGGTCACGAATTAGGACTTTTATCTTTTTTTTATCCATTACATACCGTCCTTCTGTAGTCTGTCATTGTATGTTCCTTTGCAAGTAAATACGCCGATTCAAGCCTGGGACAACGCAGGAAAATGACAGTTGATCATCTCACAATGCTTATGGCGGTGCAGTTAATGCCACCAGATATCTGCTTTGAGTGTACTTAACAAATACCAGGAACGCATGTCAACTGAAATACAAAAGACAAATGCACCGCATGCGTTCTCTATCCTTGATTTGTCATCGTGAGACAAGTCGCGGCCAGTATGCTTTTCCTTTGACTGCCACATCTCGTCCGTTGGCTTCTCACAAGGATATTTATGTTGATAATTCAAATGCCAAGGGCTGACCCTGGTATTTGCCTTTAAAGTTTAGTTCACCATTTAAAATAATTTTCTTGCACCAATTCCCGACTTATAGTAATTTCAGAAATAACACGATGAATACATACAGCATACCGCCTCTGCTAAGCTCGATAATCCTTTTCATACTATTCTTGATGGGAATATTTAAATCAAAGAATGCGCGTGTAAATCTTCTGTTTTCTTTGATATGTTTAATTGGCTGCATGCTTAACATCGATAAAACTTTGCTTACAATTATTCAGGATGAAGCCTTGGCAATCAGGATAAGCAGAATAGACCATGCTTTTCTTGTTTTTATTATTCCCCTGTATCTTCACTTTACAATTTTGGCAACGGAACATAAGGGTTGGATGCCGCTTGTGAAAGTGTTTTATATCATTGCGTTTCTTCTTGTACCTCTTACGCAGCACCCCCTTTACCTGACCGGTGTCATGCCGTATTATTTCGGTTATTTTGCTGTTTCAGGCCCGTTATTTTATATATTTGGCACATTCTGCACGTTAAGCGTTGTGCTCTCTCTTTTCCTTCTTTTCAAAAATCTGAAGGAGGAAAAGGTTTCAATCAAGAAAACAAGAATAAAATATATCATTTTAAGCTTTGGTCTTGCCGCACTTGTAAACCATTTTGATGTTGTTATCATGTGGGGATACGAGGCATATCCCATCGGCAATTTTATCTTTGTTCCTATGTGTCTCCTCGGATATGCAATTTACCGGCATGATGTGATGGAATGGAAAATCTTCCTGAATAAAGGCATTGTGTTCGTTACTCTGCTTCTTATATCCACAGGCTTTTTTGTCGGCCTTCAGGTGCTGTTAAAAACCCTTTTTCGAAAGTCATTAAACACTGACCTGATATCGTTGATGGCAATGTTATTTACATTCCTTTTAATTTATTTTTCCAAGGAAAGAATACAAAATTTTCTCGTACAGTTTCTACAGCAGGAATTCATAAAAAATAGAAAGGCTATAAAAGACCTCAGTTTTGAAATATTAACACTCTATAATGTAGGAAAAATTAAAAAAACAATTGTTGAAAGATTATTAAAAACGTTCAATCTCGAAAAATGTAATATTAAGATGGTTCCGAGAATAGAAGAAAACGAGGCTTTCAGATTTATTCGTGAAAATGATGAATTTTGGAAACAGGGTTACAGATTGTCCCTGCCCGTACCCTCCAAATTGTATCCTGCATATCTGTTATTAGGTGAAAAAGGCGATATGAGTCTTTATACAGGCGAGGAAACCGAGATATTATCAATCCTTGCAAATCATATAGCCCTTGCCCTTGACAATGCCGGTTCATATAAAAAGATACAGGATTTTTCAAATTCCCTTGAAAAACTTGTCGATGAAAGGACAAAAGCCCTCATTCAGAGTGAAAGCCTTGCTGCTGTTGGACGGCTTGCTGCAGGTATTGCCCACGAGCTTAACAATCCCATTGCAGGAGTTATGAGTACCCTTGAATACTACATCGAACACATTGAAGGTCAAAGTGAACTTCTCGATGACCTGACTTTTTCTCTGAATGAATTAAAAAGGACAAAAGAGATTATTAAAAGCCTGCTTGAAGCTTCAAGACAGAAAGAGGAAGTAAAGGAGCTTGTAGAAATACATGCCCCCATTGAAGATACTTTAAGAATACTTCATAATCAGTATAAAACAAAAAAGATTTCCATTAATAAAAAATTCAATGCTGCCAACAGCATTATTAAAGGGAATTCTGCCAGGCTGTGTCAGGTATTTATTAATATAATAAAGAATGCAATCGATGCCATTGGTGATGAAAACGGTGTTATTACCATTGAAACATTAAACAAAGATGAAAAGCAGCTTGTATGTAAAGTAACGGATAGCGGGGCAGGTATAGAAAAGCATGTATTGAAGGATATTTTCAAACCCTTCTTCACGACCAAGCAGCAAGGCAAAGGTATAGGTCTGGGTTTATTTATTGTATATGAAATTATAAAAGACCATGAAGGATCAATAGAAGTAGAAAGCAGTCAATCAACAGGAACTACCTTTACGTTCATTTTCCCTTGCCATCAATAAAGCTGTTCAATATGCCGGTAGCATATAGAACCCCATTAATAAAGGCGTGGACAACATGCACAAAACACCAGGAGTGATTTATGTATTAGCATTAATCACTGTTTTCAATGGTAAGGCTTTGTATTGCAGTTCAAAATGCTTGACAAGCTTGCAAAAGTTTACGAAAATAAGCCAATGAATTTAAAAGTAATAATGTTGGTCATTATATGCCTCATACCGATATATGGATATGCAGGTATTTACGGTTACGTTGATGAGCGTGGGGTATATCATTTTACAAATATTCTCCCTGCCGGCAAGAAATACCATGTTGTAATATCCGAAAAAAATACGACCATTCTGTCAAAAAATATTGAAAACGGTAATTATGATAAGATAATTATGCATCATTCAAAGCTTCATGGAATGGATCCTTCACTTATAAAAGCTGTTATGAAGGCTGAATCCAATTTTAACCCGAATGCAATATCCAACAAAGGTGCACAAGGGCTTATGCAGCTCATGCCCGATACGGCAAGACTCATGAAGGTGGACGATCCCTTTGATCCTGACGACAATATTATGGGAGGAACAAAATACCTGAAATTGTTAGATGGTATTTTTGATGGAGATATTGAATTAATGCTTGCAGCATATAATGCAGGACCGAATAAAGTTATAGAGCATAATATGAAAGTTCCACCCATTGAGGAAACCAGAACATTCATAAAAAGAGTGAAATATTACTATGGTAAATTAAAGAAGCCAAATGAAGGTTAAAGATGAAAAAGCATCCCTCTGGACGCTTCCCAACAGACTTAGCATAATAAGAATACTTTTCGTACCGCTTATAATTATTTTTATATCTACAGAAGAAGAAGAATTGATCTTTGCAGCGTGCCTTTTGTTTATTATTGCAGGCATAACAGATGGTCTTGATGGTTACATTGCAAGAAAAATGTCCATGAAAACTAAACTTGGGCTCTATCTCGATCCTATTGCAGATAAGCTGCTTGTTACTTCGGTCCTTATTGCACTTTCATATTACAGGCTTGTGCCTCTTTGGATTACATTAATCCTCGTCGGAAGAGAATTTCTGATAAACGGCCTCAGGTCTTTTTATGCAACAGAAGGTATTGATATCTATCCATCTTTTTCAGGCAAACTAAAAACTGCTCTGCAAATCGTCGGGATTACCTGTATACTTTTTTACAGTTCTATACACAAATTTGACCGGATAATGCACAGCCTTGGATTGATAATTTTATATGCTTCACTTTTTTTCAGCATATATTCTGCCGTACATTACATGATTGCAATATTCAGAATGCCTAACAAACAACTGTAAATGTCTTAACGGTAATGCATTTACAGGTAAAAGATCTCATATCAGAGAAGGTTCTGTTTGCAGATATTACACCCTGAGCAATTACTCTGTTTTGCGTCATCATTGTAAATGCCTGTTTTGCCTGATAGGCCTTCAACAAGAACTTTATTGCCGTATCTCTTCTTTATATATTTGTAATCTACAGGAACCTTGCCGAGACCTCCGGTAATATCCAATGCATATTGCGGTATTGCCAGACCAGAGATATTAGCTCTTAAATATCTCATTATCTCAATACCCTTTTTTAGTTTTACTTTAAAATGTCCTGCACCCCTTACCTCATCAAGCTGAAAAAGGTAATAAGGTTTAACGCCACAGTAGATAAGGTTTTCAAATAATCTGGCAAGAACGTTTGGACAGTCGTTTACACCTCTTAAAAGAACAGTTTGACTAATAACGATACCGCCGGCATCCCTTAATCGACTCGTGGTTTCAATAAAATCTCTGGAAACTTCGCGAGGATGATTTATGTGAATTACAATCCATAAAGGCGAACTCTTTTTTAAAGCATCAAAGTGACCCTGTTTCAAACCTTCAGGATACACAACAGGCATTCTTGTGCTTATCCTTATGCTTTTTATGCTTTGAATTGATCTTAATCTTGTTAGAATATAATCAAGCTCATCGGGTGAGAGCATCAAGGGGTCTCCTCCGGAAATGATGACCTCATGCGTTTCTCTATCCTTTTCTAAATATTGGAATGTATCTTCCCAATACAATCTGGCATCCCATTTTTTACCGATGAGCCTTCTTCTGTTGCAAAATCTGCAATACATAGCACAGTCCGAGCTTGCTAAAAAAACACCTCTATGATGGTACCTTTTAAAAAACGATGGCGTCAGGGATATATTTTTTTCGTTTAAAGGATCGAGATTGCCGTTGCCTGCGAGCTCTTCAATTGAAGGTACAGACTGTTTTCTTATGGCGCAAAGAGGATTGTCTTTTTCCATAAGGTCTAAATAAAATTTTGGTATTCTAAAGGAATAGAGTTTGGAAACCTTTTTTATTTCTTCTTTTGTTTTATTATCTAAATGTAGATGGTTTGATAATTCTTCAGAAGTATGGATAAAAGGGAGGGCAGTTGAAGTTCCCTCCCTTTTTTGCACCATTTTACTGAACCGGTAAAAACTGAGCCCTTCTGTTTTTTGCCCATGCTGCTTCGTTATGTCCCGGATCAAGCGGTTTTTCTTTCCCATAGCTTACTGTTTCCATGAGTTTAGTATCAACCCCAAGATTGCCGACATATGATTTTGCAGAATCAGCTCTCTTCTGTCCGAGTACAAGGTTATATTCTGTTGTACCTCTTTCATCGCAATAACCTTCGATCCGGACTTTCTTGCCGGGGTTAGCCCTGAACCAGTCCGCATTCTGTTTTAAAATCTCGGCATCTCCTGGCCTTATATTATATTTATCAAAATCGAAGTTCACGTCTTTCATCGCTGCAACCACAGACGCAGGAGTTTCAACAGGAATTGCAGCTTTTGCTCCAGGTTCAACAAGTTGTGCCTGCGGAGCTCCAGGAGCAGGAGTTTCTCCCTTCATCTGCTGTTGAAAGCATCCGCACCCACTTAATGACAGTGAGATTAAAATAACGAATAATATGAGTCCAAATGATTTTACTTTCATGGTTCACCTCTTTTTTCATTGGTTTAGGGTATATCCACGTATGGATATACCCTGATAAAAGTGAAAAACTACTTTTTCTCTGGTGCTGGTGCTGGTTTCTCTGGAGCTTTCTCTGGTGCTGGTGCTGGAGCAGGAGCTTTCTCCGGCGCTGGTGCTGGTGCTGCCGGTTTTGCTTCTTCTTTAGGCGCTGGCTTTGGTGGCTCCGCTGATGGACCACAGCTTACCAAAGTAAAACTGGTAAAAAAGGCAATAGCTATGAATAACATCACAAGCTTCTTCATGTACTTTCACCTCCTTTCATTATGTAATATATAATACACATCATTAAAAATAAGTAAATTAAATAATTTTAATATTTACCTCTTTTTTTATTTTATCAATATCTTCTTTTTTACACAACTCTCTTCCTTGATTAAGTGTTGCAGCCGTACCGCTTGCAACGCCCAAAGTAAGAGCTTCTTCAAAACTATTGCCTGTGCTGAGCGAAAAAACAATGCCTGCAACAAGCGAGTCGCCTGCGCCAATGGAGCTTCCTACCTTAATTTTAGGAGGAATTACATGATATACAATATTATTTGAAATAGCAAGCGCTCCCATGACGCCCATCGAGACGACTATATATTCTACAACATTTTTATAAGGTTTTGCATACTCAATTATTTCATCAATACCCGATATATTTTTTTCGACAAGCCTGCCAAACTCATGAATGTTCGGTTTTATCAAATAAGGGCTTGCACTTATACCATTTTTTAGTGCTGTGCCGTCAGTATCAAGAATTACTTTTATATTTTTTTCTTTTAGAATTAATATGAGTTGTGCATAAAAATTATCACTAATAAAACCCGGTGCATTTCCGGTAATAACTGCAAAACTATTCCTTGGAATTTCCTTTATTTTATTTAAAAAAGTTGTGAGTTCGATAGGACTTACAACCGGGTCCGTGGTGCTCAACAATGTTTGTATTTTTTTTCGCTTTTGATAAACTGTGATATTTGTTTTCGTCTCGCTGTTAATGTGTGTAAAATCACAGATTATTCCTTCGTTTATGAGCATACTTTCAAGCTCCAGACCGCTGTAACCGCCGATTAAACCAAGGACAATGCTCTGACCGCCAAGTTCTTTGATGACCCGTGAGACATCTATGCCTTTCCCGCAGGCATGGTTTTTCTCCTCGACAATTTCGTTTACATCATCATATACAAGTTCTTCAATATCTATTGTTTTGTCGAGATATGGATTAAGAGCAATTATATATATCATTAAAACCTCAAGGATTATTTTATTAAATATTTTTCTAAATGGCTACAAAAATATTATATATTGTTTTTTTAAATCACAATGTTATTTAGGTATTGGCTGTAACGAGCGGGAAAACATGCCCTGAAAGGCCCAAGCCAGTGCCTGAAGACATAGTTCTTGCCGTTAATATTCTTATCGAATATGCGATAAAATAAATGTATTCATTCAATAAATAACATGAATTCTGAAAAGGAGACCGGAATATGGAGGAAAACAGGATTGACGCACGTTGTGATGTACAAAAAGAAAATTTCAGCCGGTTTTTTATTAAAAAATCGGATTTTAAGGAAAAAGTAAAAGTATTAAATATCAGCAAAACCGGTCTTTTATATGAATTTCCAAAAAACGGAAATAATACTATGGAAGTTGGTGACGTTGCCATATTCATGTTTCAGACAGGTGAAGAGGTCTCTACATTTGCAGTAAAAATACGTTGGGCTTCAGACTATTTTAAAAATGCAAAAAGGAAGGAGTTCAGGAAATACGGAGCTCAAATAAACAGGGAAACTCTCACCAATCCTTATCTATGGGACGATTATACGAAATTTCTACTAATGAAAAAACGATTTTCTTCGAAGTAGCAGGAACCGCTGGGCCTTTACGCCAGATATTTTTCGACAACTTGTTGAACTAAACCGCTGCGCGGTGGCTGCCTCCAAGACAGTTCTTTCAGGTTCTTTCCCTCATATCTTCTCATAATCTCAGAACTCTTCCTTGTTACAAACAGCCTGCTTCAGGCGTACAATCTCCATATGTGCCGTTTTAACGGCAGCCAACCCATTCAAAGGAGGTTGTACCATGAAAACATTTAAACAGAGGATGAAGGATGATTTGGAGTTACGGGGATTGAGCCCTAAAACCCAACAGATGTATATTTCCCACCTCACCGGCTTTGCTCTATAGTTGTAAAAAACTATGGGGGGTTCAATCATTCAATCAGGTCTTCCCGGAATACAAATATCTCTTGCTCTGTATAAATGCACCGGGTCTATCCCTGATACGACAATAATAATACAAAAAGCTGAACCATTGAAAGCCCATAGTAAGTATAAGCGTTATAGTTCAACAGCTTTTTTCTGAAACTGAAATGCAGCGTCAGAAAAAAGCTTATAAGTTAACTGCAATAATGAGTAATACAGAAATACTTTGATCTGACCGTAAATATAACGCTTGACGTTAAACGCTGGTAGGTATACCATATTCTAAGATGATAAAATCATTTAAGGATAAAGAAACCGAAAAAGTATATAACCGTGAAGGGTCTCACAAACTTCCGCAGGATATACAACAGGTAGCGCTGAGAAAGTTACGGATACTGAATAACGTTAAAACTCTCAAGGATTTGAAAGTTCCACCTGCAAATAGGATGGAGAAAATGAAAGGCGACCGGGAAGGTCAGTTAAGTATAAGAATTAATGACCAGTGGCGTGTCTGTTTTAAGTGGCAAAATGGTGATGCCCACGAGGTCGAAATAACCGATTACCATTAAGGAGAAACATTATGAAAAAAATACTCCATCCCGTGCATCCCGGTGAAGTCCTCTCTGAGGAATTCCTTAAGCCCATGAACCTAAGCCAGAATAGACTTGCGCTAGGTATAGGTGTGCCTGCCCGAAGAATAAATGAAATTGTTCTTGGAAAAAGAAGAATTTCCGCTGATACCGCTCTAAGGCTGGCACGGTTCTTCGGGATATCTGCTGAATTTTGGTTGGGTTTGCAGGCCCAGTATGATCTCGATGTTACTGCCGAGGCCTTAGGAGAAAGGTTGGAACAGGAAGTAAAAACATACGCAGTTAACAAATAACTGCACCGGATCGTGTTCCCTTCCGGGCTATGCAGGAGAAGCATAATTATTTAATGAAGCTTGTTTTCTTTAGCTGAAGGCAAAACACCGGCACGGACAAAAATCTGTTCAATATTCAAGATTTCTTTCCTGAGCGAATTACAATTTAAGACCTTTGCATAATCCCGGCTTCCCGGTTTTTCCATCTTTACAATCATTTTTTATGGTTTTTGACGTTTCATCAGGTAGCTGAATGAGCCTCCACTTTTGGTCTCCCGCTTCCCCTCCCCCTTCTTTAGGGGGGGGGT
>JAPLKB010000061.1 GCA_026388275.1 Pseudomonadota bacterium | reverse complement strand
GGGCGACATGATCATTAAATCAAGAGGCCACTTAATGTAGTGTTTCAATCCACGCCCCCGCGCGGGGGGCGACCCGGCATTACCAAAGAGCCCCGCGCCGTTTCAATGTTTCAATCCACGCCCCCGCGCGGGGGGCGACCACCTCCTACGCGCAGCCCTCTGCGTGTGATCTCGTTTCAATCCACGCCCCCGCGCGGGGGGCGACTTACTTCTTGTAATATTCTTAGATTAAACAATATTTTTTTATATTTTTGCGTACCCGCCTTATTTCATGTTGCCAACCTGTTCAATTTTCAAAGAGCCTTAAACAACACCATTAATATTGAAGCATTAGACTATCTGCGAACCCCATAGACAATTCATGGGAGCTTCAGGTTCGCGGATAGACTACATTAGCAATAATCCTTCCTGGTCAATGCCTTCCTTTGCTCCAATATGTTCAACCCGGCGTCTCCAGTTAGAACCAAGATAGTAGAATCTTAAGCTATCCTGTTCCTCATCTATTTCGCTTATAAGTCTGTCACGTAACATAGCCCATTGAGCCGGGTCAACAATGCATTCAAAAACGGAATACTGAACTCTTTGCCCGTAGTCTTTACAGGCCTTGGCTACCCGACGTAGCCTTTTTTCACCGGTGACATCTTTAGTGGAAACATCATAGCTGACCAGTACAAACATATTCCCCTCTCTATCCTATCCAGTTATTTTTTCTATTCACTATTCACTGCCTCACCTACTTCCAAATGAACGGTGGATAACCATCCATATCTCCACGTAAATGTCGTGCCATCAAAATTGCCTGCATGTGCATCAACAGCCCTACCGACATCTTTTCATCTACAAAAGGGTGGAGTATTTCTTCCTGCTTCCGTTCCTGATATGTTTTAAGCACCGTCTTTCGTGTGTCGTCATCCATAATTACAGCGCCCGATTCCATTCTTTTAAAACCCTTATCCTGTACCTGTCGAAGATTGATAAGAGAAAGAGCAAGCCTGTCAGCCAAGAAGGCACGAAATTCTTCAATCAGGTCGAGTGCCAGACTTGGCCTTCCCGGACGGTCTCGGTGCAGAAAACCTACGGCAGGGTCAAGGCCCACAGATTCAAGGGCGGACCGGGCATCGTGGACAAGCAGTGTATAAAGGAAAGAAAGCAGGCAATTCACATTGTCAAGGGGCGGCCTTCTATTGCGTTCCTCAAACTTGAAAGCCTCTTTTTGAGAAACGATAAGATTATCGAAAACCATAAAATAGGCATGTGCTGATTCACCTTCAATCCCGCGCAAAGCATCGAGGTTTGTCTCGTAGTTGCATAGTTCAAGACAACGCCCAAGCAAAGCAACTGTACGACGGACGTTTTCCACTTCAATTTTTTCAGTATGATCCCTTAATACACGTTGAAGAACGGTACGGCAATTTGCTATTTTGGCGATAATGAATGACCGTGCCATATTTGCAGAACGAACTGGGTCATCGGCCCACCGGTACTGCTCGCGGCGCAGCAATACATTACCTGAAACGGGTCCCTGAACCCTTGCGAGAAAACGGCCATATTCGGACAAGAAGCTGATTGTGACCCCTTTTTCCGCACAGAATCCCATTAGATAAGGGCTGCACGACACCTGTCCGAAACAGACAACTCCACAGATTGTATGGATGGGAAGCTGAAGCCGTGTTTCACCTTCTATTTTTACAACTATTGTATCGCCTTCCTTCGAAAGATAAGCGCCCTGGGTAGTGACAAAAAGAGTATTAAGATGTTTTTTCATGTTTCCTTCATAACAACCGATAAATAACGCCTTACCGACTTATGTTTTGCTATTGTCTTAGGCAGGCACTCATCAACGAGCGAACAGCTATCACATTTCTTTCCATAGACAGGTTTCGGCGTCTGCCCTGAATCAATCAGGTTATGCATGCGTTTTGCAGCAGCTTCTGTTTCCTGCCGCAGTCCTTCAGTAAAAATAACATCATGTCTCCGCATGGACTTCCCGTAAAAGATAGCACCACCAATAACTCGAACATGCAGCATTTCTTCAATGCATAATGCTTGTGCACAGAGTTGGATTTCATAGCTTTTTTCGTGTTTTAATTTGCCCCTCTTGTATTCTACAGGGAACGGTTCCCAAAACCCGTTGATTCCAGACAAAGCAACGCCCGGCGGCATATCACTGTTTGATTTATCCTTAGGTAAAGAGGTGTTCAGGCGTCGGAATTCAACAACATCAGCTACACCCGATAAACCAAGTTTAAGGGAACGTAGTCGCAGCCCCCTGACAATGCGAATATCCTTCCTCATCTCATAATCAGCCTCATGGGTTTTCTCATGAAGTATATGCCCTTCAGCAGTGAACTGGTTTTCTTCCCAAGTACCCTCAAGGAAATGGAGAGCAGCCCGTCGTTCGCAGTAAACCAGATCGGCAACAGATGAGACAGGTATAAGGTCATCCTGAGAAAACCCTTGCTGATCACATCCTTCGGTCATGGCTTGAACCTTATTGAAGCTACCGGTTGTTCATGTCTGAGGTGCAACACAACCCCTTTAGGCAGGTTGTTTTCGGCCCATGCACACACAATGTTGTCCTTATAGTCATTGAAGGATTCCGGATAGGTCTTTCCCTGTTCCAGGCCAACTGTTATGCCCTCAAACAGTTTATGCGCGTGATAGCATCCGAGGCGGGCTTCATGTTTGTTCTGCTCGGCATTATTTGGGTCCTGAGTACCCACGTGTTCAAAGTCGTAAATGCCACGGACGGTCATCTCAGCCCTGGCTGCTGATTGGTCGTGGGTAAACATGTACTGTAACGCTTCAAAGAAAAGGTTAAGGTCGTCATCTGTAAAGCCAGTTCTTTCGGCAAATACGGGTGACACATACACTTTGGCTGCATAAAGGGCGTAAGGAACAATATGCTTATTTCCCATGGTGCGTTCCTTTTTCTCGTCCTCTGGTTTTGTCACAGCACAGCGGGTGATTGAAATATCCAATGGAGTAATAGGATCAAGAGACCGGGCGAATGTAAATTGAACAGGACCACGTACTTGCCCAAAAGCAGAGCCCTGAAGAACGTCTTTCCCGGTTGAAAGTACTCCACCAAAAGCCCTGACATCGTAGAATTTGTTACAGAGCCATTTCATAGCAGCTTCGGCTTTTTCTTTGTCGGTAGATTTACCTTTATTTGGGAGTGTCTCAGTTGCATCTGTTATAGCGGTTGTAATCTCATTGTTAATAATATTCCCCTGTTTCACCAGAATATCAAACCTGTTATCCTTGCAAAAATCCATTACGTAGTTTCGTATTTTTCTTTTCAGGCAGACATCCGAGACCAAACCCTTGTTGCTGGTAGGATCAATGCGGGGCATGTTGCCTGCATCAGGATCACCGTTGGGATTGCCATTGGTTACATCGAAAAGAATCAGGATATCGTGACGGTTGGTGATGATTGTATTCATGGTTTATTCTCCTTTGATTTTTATTTTCTATTCAACAGGTTCGCTATCTACTTCGTTGCTTTCATCAATATCGACAATGTCAAGACCCTCTTTTCCCTGAGATGCCTTGTATTTCCTTGCTTGCTCGATATCATATGCTTTCTGCTGATAAAAACCGAGAGCAAAACGGCCTTGCCGTTCGAGGTCCAAGAGACGTGGAAACTTTGGCGGGTCACCTGGCACTTCGGGATTAGGCTTAAACTTTTTGCAAATATTAATTATGGTCTCCTCAATAGCATTAGCCGCCCGCTTGTCCTTCTCGTTTCCTTTCGAAAGTTTTGACAAATGATGTCGAGAAAGAGACAAGAGGTATGGAAATACAAGTGCCGGGGCCGTTGATGCCTGACCGTAATACCGTTCAATGATACCGGCATTGGGCTTTTCAACCCCGCGTTCAGACCCCGCCTTTCCTGCTCTCATTGATCGTTTCTGCAGGGATTCAAGTATAGCGAGCAAACAACCAAGATTGTATGATGCGTCGTTTGTGTCTGTTAATTGATACTCAGGCATAAATTCCTCCTTTTTGTTATTATTCCGAATCAATACTAATTTGATGAGGGCAAACCTTGACTGGCTATAAGGGTACGTGGGCTTTTTCTCTTCGTTCTTGACAAGGGCACTGCGAAATTCATCAAGAATAGGCTTAAGCATCGTTATTGGGAGCGATGTTCCTTCAAGGGCGGAACGGTATAATTGGACAATGCGGGTTGGCAATAGCTTGTCATTCTTCTGTTTCTTGGATTGTCGGAGGGTCGCACGAGCCAGATTTTGAATTGCCAGAGGTGATGGCCGTCTGCCTGCATCTTCGGCAACGAAGTCTATGTAAAAATTGACAATCTGGAGATCATCCCACCATCGTTTAAAATTAGCAACAGCGTCATCCAAAGTCTGATCCAACCAATGGCAGATTACTACCCGCCCTGCATTCCCTGTAAGAGCTACTGTGTAAAGTCGATCTCTGCGTAATACTTCTCTATCGGTAATACCAGCGAAAGGTGTAAGAAGAAAGTTTCTGATCTGTTCCGGATATGCCCGGTTCAGCATTGATTTAAACTGTCCTGGCACTTCGCTGATTACTTTTGACCAAAAACAGATTGATATAGGCCCAATATTGATATGGTTATCTTCTTGCTTTAGAAATTCGTTGACGGCTAATACATAAGATGCAGCAGCACGCTCAGACACAGGGGCATTTTGACCCATTTCATTACCATAGGATGAAAAAGCAGGCGCCTCTTTGGCAAATGAAACAATATAACCACCTGACGATAATCTTGGTACACCAAGAATTTTAGGCTTATGGGAGCGAGCGATAGGTAAGCCAATATCTCCGGATATAAGACATACACTTTGGGCATCTAAAGCTGAAGTTGAAGCCTCGTCAGCATCATCCTGAAACGCTTCACCCAGATATTTATCAAACCAATATGCACGGAGGGGATCGGTATCGTTTTCCATAGTTAGTGGCTCGCCGTCAACACTGAACCCCAAAGTTGCTGCTTTCAGAGGCAAAAAGTTTCCCTCATTAGTTTTTGCCATTAGTTCAAGATTACCCTTCTTGTTCGCCTGAACTTCAATAAAAGGTAAATTACCTGCTATTTTCTCATTATCCTCAATTAGGTAGATTGAACGAAATGACAGCAATGCGCCCAAACGCTTATCGTTGGTTTCATTATAAGCTTGTTCAATCTGATTCCAAAAATGTAGAAAAGCTTTTGTAGGATTACCACCTTTTGTTGGATTGCTCAGGATCGGATCGCCCGGTGAAATCCCTTTTTTTATATCCTCAGAGTGCTCACGTCCTAAAACAGCCGTGCAATTCTCCGCAAGAAAATATGCTTTGCCACCATTGTTCTCGCCGGGAAATCGTGGCATCCGCCTTTCTTGGCCTGGGCGTTCTTTTCCTTTCTCATCGGTGCGCGTCAGTGGGACTAAGTGATCGAATCTCAACTTTCCATCGGAATTAACTGGGATCAATGCATGTAAAATTCTTCCCTGCAAAGGGAGATTCTCAAGTAATCTGTTTTTTTGTGCATACTCATACAGAGATTGAAGAAACATCAAATCACCTCCTTTTCTCTGGTAGGAATAATTTTAACCCGGTCGGGGTGGCAATCCATCCTCGAGTCTTTGATTTTGGCATGGAAGAAGGAAGCACGTGGTGTAATAGCCGTTCCCTCGAAATATTTTATTGTGCTGTCTGAAGGGGTGCTCTTTTTTGTCCTTAAATGCTCAGGTTTTTGTTCAAGTAGAATACTCTTTAATTCCTGCTCCATAAACCACCTAAAACCATCTTCACGCTGGTCAACATCGAAAACATCGTAAAGCATCAGACCAAGGTCTTCTTCGATCCATATTTTCTTCCAGTCTTTGTCTTCTTTGTCAGCACGCACTTCTGCGGCTCTTTTTCCCAAAGTTTCCTGTACATCCTGAACCCATTCAAAATCAGCCGTGAATTCTCGGCATCCGAAGGCAGGGCGGTGGTAGCACTTACCTTTTGATGCCCGTCTTTCAATTTCTTCAAGGTATTTTTTCAGGTTGAATCTGGTAGCATCATGGAGCCTGGTTGTCCTCGCCTCGGCAGTTATGATATATTCCACGTCTGCCAACCCAAGCATGTTCCTCTGTGCTGCATCTGGAGCGCCTCCTCCGGCAGATATATACTTGACCGATGTCCTCCCGGCCATCCATGACTGGGTCTCTTTCAAACTAATAATTGAGGTTATTTCGTTTCGCCGAAAGTTGAACCATCGGCCTTTTTTAATAACCGTTATACTATCGATGACATAATACATTTGCGGTTCCCAGTAGATTGCTTCCAGTATCCCCCGTGCAGCAGAGGGAGTACAGACGGGGTAACTTACCCGTTCGACCTTCATCTCCGGTCTTGTGAAACAGGCATAATCTCCCCAAACGCGAATGTTAATAAGGTTCGGTGTGTTCATGAGAAAAAGTCCTCCAATGGTCTGTTTTCGATGACCACCCCAAGGGGCGGATCGATTTTGTAGCACCAATCGCCAACCACCGGAATTTCAAGGCGGTCAGGCAGTAGTGGTGTTATGGCTCCAAGCCTGTTTAATTTTACAAAGTCGGAAATGGGTTCTTGTTTACGGACATTCACCATATATCGTTGAAGACGGCGCATGGTTTTGAAATCGAAATCCTTGGTGCGACGGATTTCATCAATTATTGCTTTGCCGTTGCCATAGGGCACGATTACGGAAATGGTCTCACCTTTTTTAATAACTCGCGCATGTTCCGCTACTTTGCGAAATCTGAATTGAGCGCGATCTTCCTGAATGGTGCGTTGGCCGCGCTGATCAAAATCTGTCGGTGTGATTTGGTGGAGTTCATGAAAGTATTCTGCAAAGATAAGCGGATCTTCTGCCAGTTTGTCAGGCTCAAGATAGGAAGGAGTAATACTTGTTCCTTTGCTGTAAATACCAGGAGGAAGTCCACCATCTGCGGGATAGAATATGATCACCTGGCCATGGCTAAGGTTCCCCTGTTCATCACATAATAACCCTTCCCGGTTGCACCTTCCTCCAGCCTGGACGATGGAGTCCAGAGGCCCCATGGCTCTGAATACGCTGGGGAAGTCAATATCAACGCCCGCCTCGATCAACTGCGTGGACGCAACCCAGCAGTGTTTTTCGTTTCTGAGCCTCTCCTTAATATTATTCGGCGGCGGATTCTCAGATAATCCCAGCAAATCTAAACGATGTGCCGGGCACATAGCAGAGGACAGGTGAAACAGGGCTTCTTCGCCAAATCCCCTTTCATGCATGAGACGCCGCAGAGCCTCCCAAAGCTGAAAAGCCTGACGGCGGACATTGAGAACACAGAGGGCTTGAGGTTGGGCAATCATTCTTTCGGCAATAGTCCGCCAATCCAGAGGATTCTCTTTGGGTTCTATGCGATAATCCACGCGACGAAGCTTTTTGAATACGTTTTCCGGCGATGAAATGATCGGGGTCATTTCATCCGGTTCAAATCCATTTTTTAAAGCAGCCGATTTTTTGAAGGCTGGTTGTGTGGCTGAACAGAAAAGAATACTGACCCCCCACCGATCCTTCAATTCACGCAGAACATTCAGTGTTGGTTCAAGCAGATGGGCAGGCAATGTTTGTACCTCATCAAATATGACGATACTTCTTGCGATATTGTGTAGTTTACGGGCCTGCCCGGAGGATGCGGCAAAGAGCGTTTCAATGAACTGAACACTGGTAGTGACAACAACGGGCACATCCCAGTTTTCCATCACTTTTTCCATATCCGAGGTACTTGTGGGTTCGTCGGGATCGTTATTGTCCGCAATGAGGGAACCTTGATTGAGTTCAACGGCGGAGTGATGCTCCAACACCAGTTCTGCCCCAAGAGCATCTCTGTATTCCTTGGCATTTTGTTCGATGATGGACAGATAAGGGATCACAACAATTACACGTCTGAGATCATGTTTTTTGGCATGAGATAGGGCGAAGGCCATTGAGGAGAGGGTTTTCCCGCCACCAGTCGGCACTGTGAGACTAAAAAAACCTTGAGACAGACTTCCACCTTTTTCTATACAAGCATCAAAAATAGTGTTGCGTAAATGATTAAGGACATCATTGGGGCGGCCTTGTTTTTTCCCCTCGCGCACCTCTTGAATCTTTTGCAGAAACGATTCAGCATTGAGTTTGACAGTTGAACGTTGCCAAGCCTTTCCTGTTTTTTGCTCCATTTCCCATTGTTCTGCGTCCAAACGGTCAGAATCGACAATAATCGAAAACAGTACGCGCGTCATGAATTCGTAACGACGCTTTTCGTTTTCATCGGTATCATCAATAAGGGTAGGATGAAATTCCTGAATGATTCCCAATTCCTTTTCGTTTTGGGCAAGGGCGAGCAGTTGAGCATATTTCTGACAGGCATCATATTTAGCACCATTGACCATGCTGTCCAAATCCCCTATGTTGTGAAGTCCTGCATGGTGCCCCGCTATGGCAAAGGCAGAAGCATCATCATTGAAATGATGACAAGCTGCCGCAGAACCGTACACTGAATGATTAGTTTCTTGACTGCGGTTCCTCAGGCCAAATAAGTATTCTTGAAATTCTTTCCGGTACTTACCAAGATCGTGTAATAAGCCGGCACGCCATGCGGTATTATGAAACACCTCTTTCCACTGTTTAACCTCATCGCTGTCACTCGGCCTTATGCGTAGAACTTCTTCTGCAAATTGCAGTGCCTTTTTAGCTACATTCGTGAGATGTGATTTTAATGGTTGTCTTTTCGTCTTATCTTTAAGGAGGATTCGTCCGTAAAACTGAGTACCTTCTTGATTTAAAGGGTTATTCATCTCCACCATCCTTGAATTGCCGGTACACCCCAGCATAGTCGGCTAATGCAGACACGCTCCCCCGCCCCGAATTCCTCCGCAAAGCCCTTTGCCAGTTCTGCCACATTTTTTAAGTGGTTTTCAAGCCGCTGCCATTCTTCTTTCGGTCTTCCAGGAAGGCTATGGGCGTAATATTCGTGAATCATCTATTTCTCCTTATTCTGTCACATGGGCTCATGTCTGTCCCCCCGAAGGTTCAGTCATCAGCACAGCTCCCTCTCAAGAGATTGGTTATTATCACGTTTCTTATCATGTTTAATGGTTATTATCGCGTTTTCCACCATGTTGTCCTCGAACTGTTTGAACCATTTGAACAGTTTGAGCCAATGTCTTTTAGCGAGACTGCCACGGTTTCGCCTCGCAGTGACAGAATTAAATGTTTGCCTCGCATTGATAATCTCGAATTCTGTATTCCATTATTCAAACTTCCCAACCTCCCAACTTCGCAGCTTCGGCTGTATGCTCTTTTCACCTTTCACCTTTTTCACAACTGTGGTGGCTTTTTCTTCTCCGGGGCTGGTTCCGGAGCAATCGGTATCCGCAGCTCCACTAAGGCCAGAAAAGTCCGCAGCTCATCACGAAGCGTCTCAAGGTCAGGCCCTGTGTATTTTGCAAAGCCCACCTCAACGCCTGATTCAAAAGATCGTAAGCTGGCAATCTGCTTTGTCATAGGTATGAGCTTCGTTTTGCCCGGCTTTGGTTTGACTTTTTTATATGCTGTGAGCAAATTATTCAGCGTGGCATTGGTTACGGGTGTCTTCATGATGTTGGTAAATATCTGCATGCGGTCGGGACAATCGAGGTTGGCAGCGAAGAGATACCCCTGAGAAACGGGGAGGTTTCCTGCTCTGATTGCTACTTGAATCTCGGGGAGAAGTTTTAAAAGTGAAAGTCCGTTAAACAGCGTCTTTGTTGACTTTCCAGAGATTTGAAGAATTGCCGCAACTGTTGCGGCAATTGCATCAGATACCCCGTCAGGTCTTCTATCATAATTAACCAACTCGTTAATCGCCCCATCCACATCATAGTTTTTGTCGGAATGTCTTGCCTGAATAAATGCCAATATTCCCTTTGCCTGATCGATAGGATTCAAGTCTTCCCTCTGGAGGTTCTCTGTCAGTTGGAAGGCAAGTATTTCATCCTTCTGAGTGATCGCATCAAGGATACGCGCCGGTATTGTCGGGAGTCCCGACTTCAGTGCAGCAAGATAACGGCGTTCCCCGCAGAGGAGCAGGTATTTGCCGTCTTTCGGCGTTACAAGGACAGGCTCTAAGATACCCCGGTCTTTAATGGACTCCATAAGGGCCTTGAAGGAATTACTCTCCGTGTCGATGCTTGACCTGATCTGTTCCTCAATAATGATATCCTCTAAGGACAGATATAAGAACTCTGCATTCACAACTGTTTTCTTTGTTGCCATATCGTTTCCCCCTTTTTAGTATTTTATAATCAAAGCCACATGAAAATATGTCCTTCCTCTCGCCCATTTCCAGGTAACTTAAATACTATTTCATTTTTTGAGCCTCTTTTTATCCTTCTGTGTTATCTCCAGATAGTTTTCCGAAGTTACAACTTTCTTCTTTGTTTCTTTTTCCAATTCCTGACGGGCATCACCGGCTATTCGACCGCCTTTTTTGGCAGCAGTACGGTTTTCATCAAACCCCTGGGCATCCTGGGTTTTTGTAATCTCCGTTGTGGCTGCTTCGCCGAGCATGGAAAAAATCAGTTCAAGATCGGTCATATGATCCCGCAGGTTTTCACGCTCCAACCCTTTCAAATCTTTGTATTCTGATGGAGTCAACCCGAAGGTGGCTTTGGAAATCTCAGCGGTCAGAATAGCATATTCACGTTCAGCCCCGACTTCTCTGTTTTTCCATTCCTCAGTCAATTCGGCACGAACGGCGATACCGCGCATCCTTTTCTCTATCCAGTCATCCGAATAACCTTTCGCCTTGTATAGCGCACGAGTTCTCTTTGTTCCCAGTTCCGGGTCTTCAATTTCCTGCACCCGCTCATAGCCGACTTTTGCCAGCCAGCGTTTGAATGGTTCTGCTTTGGGGGAGGGAATTGACTGGATAATGCGGAAAATGCCTTCAGTGTTGGCACAATTGACTTTTTGTTTTCCTCCGGGAGTATCCATCCAAAGGGGGGTGGCAATTTGCCCCCACCCTTTGGATAACTCTGCGTCACGACGACGCATATCTTTTATGTACCCTGATGGATCTTTTGAATCTGTCAGCACAGATACAACATCAACAATCGAAAACCACCATTCATTGTTATGAATCGTCTTCCTGATCTCTTTACCCCTGAAAATCGCTATATGAGATTCCACTTTACCCCCTTATAAAATGTCGATTGTCGAGTTTCAAGTAAAACCCTTGAAACTTAAGATGTTTTATCATTCGTAATTTGTAAATCGTTATTTGTCATTTGTAGTTCCCATTTGTTGTTCGTATAAAAAACTCTACAACTCTAACTTTATAAATACAAACAAAAAATTGGACATATGAAAATTATATACTATGAAACTGACAACATTATGTCAGTGGAAAAATAAATTTTATAAAAAGTTGAAATATTAAATTTTAGGTTGTGTGTTTTTTTGTAAGTTATGAACGCTTCTTTGGTGATCTGACACGAACCTTGGCTGGATCAACGATGGCAACGCAAGATTCCAACTCGCTTAAATCGGTAGAACGTACAAATTCGATGATAAATTTATTGACCGACAAAGGCCCAAATGTGGCAGGACGGAATAGAACAATTCCGGGATGACTACCAGGTGGGTATTTCCGAAGATCCGCAAATTCTATGTCCATGGTAAATAGTATCCGATTTTCTTTGTTCGCTGCTGCGGCTATTTCAGTATCGGGATGGGATAGGAGGTTTTCTTCTGCCGCTGTTTTAACATCGTGCCCAAGATTCTCAAGGGCAAGTTTCAGGTGACGCGACAGATTTTCATCCAGCTTTAGTCTCATGCGGATACGGCCGTCTTCCAAATGCTTTCATGAGAAAGCTCAGCGGCATATGATAGGGCAGCCCTTATATCCTCTATAATAAGTTGAGGATAATGGTCCATAATATCAGTCTCTGTCATCCCTTCTGCCAGTCCATCCAATATTATTGCTATCTCAATGCGGGTGTTCCGGATGCATGGCCTTCCACCACATACCTCCGGTTTCAGGGTAACTCGTTGTTTTGTCTTATAATTCTTATTCATAACCACACCTCCTTATGCAAAACTGGAGCAATTGTTCCATTGGTTACTACTCTCTTCCAATGTTATAAATTTATCATAGACTTGCAGGAAAGGGTACGATAAAGTTAAACTTTTTCTTTATCTACTTCATCGAATATTGCTTCAAGCTCTTTTTTAATGCTCCCTCGTTTAGGCTGTTCATCTATGCTTGTGTTGTTTGATGTTGTTTTTTCAGGATGGTTTATGAAATTGTGTATTGAAACGGAGAGTTTTTTGAACTCAATGATGAGTGCTTCGCATTCTTTTGCATCAATATATCCCTGGTCAAGAGCAATGTATAATTGACTTCTTACTTTTCCACAAGATCCTTTGGCAATGGAAAGGAACTGTGAAAGCTCCTGATTTTCTTCACGTTCATAACCTTCGGCTATATTGGACACTATGGAAACTGAAGCTTGTCTGATCTGATCACGGAAACCAAAATCCTTTGAGAAGGTTTCTCTTTTTGTGATCGCATACATGTTGTTTGTGAGTCTTCTTGCTTCCTGCCAGATTTCAAGATCTTCAAAACATTTATTCGGCATTTCCCCTCTTAACTATCCAAACTGTTCCAGTCTATTAAACTATCTTTCAAACAATCTCACTGGATTCAAAAACAGATAAATATGTTATTGGAATATTTACGTTTTACAATCAGAACAGTATGAAGTCAAGCAAAATCAGGCAAGCTATTAATCCACTCGCATATTAAGGATTTAGTAAAAGTATGTTATTTTTCTGCAAGACATTTTATAATAATCAGTCTGCAACATATGCAGGGGTGGGAAGCAGAATCAAAAGTTCCCGGGAGGTGAAATGGCAAATGATTCATTTATAGTTGAGCCGTTTAAAACCGCTGATGCGAAAGATGTGCCCGATCTTTGGTTTTATTTATAATGACTGGAGCAGTGCACAGAAACATTGAAAAATAGTCAGGAGATAGGTTATGGATGATAAAAACAAACCGCTTCATAACATCAAGGTTGTAAGTCTGGCTCTTAATCTTCCAGGACCTGCTGCCGCACAAAAGCTGAAAAGTCTGGGAGCCTCTGTTACAAAAATTGAGCCGCCTGACGGAGACCCTTTTGAAAAAATGTCTTCCCGCTGGTATGAGGTTTTATGCACAGGGCAAAATGTTATGCGCCTTGATCTTAAGAATCTCCGTGACCGTGAAACATTTGAGAGTCTGATGAAAGAATGCGACATATTTCTCACCTCCAGCAGGCCATCTGCCCTTGATCGTCTGTCATTGGGCTGGGCCGATATTCACTCCAGATACCCCAAGCTCTGTCAGGTAGCTATTGTCGGGTATCCTGCACCGGACCAGAACAAAGCAGGCCATGATTTAACTTACATGGCAGCAGTTGGACTTCTCTTGCCGCCAAATATGCCGCTTACATTTCTTGCTGATCTTGCGGGTGCAGAGAGAGCAGTGAGCAGTGCTCTTGCTCTTCTTTATGTACGTGAAAGAGGCAATGGTTCAGGTTATGCGGAAGTAGCCCTTTCTGAAAGCGCTGAAAATTTTGCTGTCCCACTACGATATGGGCTTACTATTCCGGGTGGACTTCTTGGGGGTGCATTACCTCAATATAACCTGTATGAAACCCGTAATGGATGGATAGCTGTTGCGGCACTGGAGGACCACTTTCTAAATCGGTTTGCTAAAGAACTTGGTTTGCAAGTGACCGGCATAAAATACGAAGAACTCATGGAGATATTTATAACAAAAACTGCCCTTGAGTGGGAGGCCTGGGCAATATCTCTCGATCTCCCTATTGCTGCCGTGCATTGATTTTATGGCTGAACTGTTATTGAGTATTTTTTAATCTCAAACCCTGTTCCGGTATTGTATTCCACATAGGTTGAGGATTTTATAATATCACCGGTATTCAGATAGTATTTTTTTGTATCTCCTGAAATATATTCCATTTTATCCGGCATGTGCGAATGTGCGAATATAACAGCGTCATAACCGTCATCAAGCTTTCTTTGACCTAATTCTCTGAAAAAATCAAGTGCTTTTACATTAAAGGTTTTTTTCTTATTGGATAGAAACTTGCCTGAAATTGCAGCAATTTTCCATGTCAGCACCGGCCCGAACATATCCATTATTGCATAGATAAAAGAGGTTTTCAGAAATCTGACAAGATAGCTTTTCCTTAATTGATAGCCATGAATAATTAAAAACTTTTTATTTTCAATATCTAATACCAGGTCATCCATGCATTTGATGCCTGTATATGATTCAAAAAAGCTGCCCATTTGAAATTCATGATTCCCTTCAATGAAGTATACACGTTTACCTTTAGAAGCTATGTTTTTCAGCGAATCTATGACTTCTTTGTACCATGGATAGATATACCCGTCATAGCCGTGGTAGAATTCAAAGAGGTCTCCAATGATGACCAGCATATCTGCATCTTTGCATACATCGTTGATAAATCGCATGAGAAAGACCTTTCTCCCGTCATCTTTTTTGTCGAGGTGTGCATCTGAAAAAAAGATTATCTTCATAACGCTGTTCAGCCCAGGTACTCTTTAAGGGCTGTCTGCCAGCTTCTCATTACAATGCCGGTGTCTTTCTGAAGTTTTGAACAATCGTATACTGAATATGACGGTCTTTTTGCTTTTCTGTTTAGCTGGGTGGATGTAATCGGTTTAACCTCTATTTCCGTTTGAAGCTGTGAGAAAATTTCTTTGGCAAATTCAAACCATGTGCATGAGCCGCTGTTTGCAATATGATAAATCCCAGAATTTCCATTCTCGATGAGAGTTTTTAACGGTAAGGCCAGGTCTTTTGCGTATGTAGGTGCGCCTCTTTGGTCGTTAACCACCTCGACCATGCCTTTTTCGTCTGCTATTTTTTTGATTTTTGTTATAAAGTTTTCTCCGCCGTCTCCGTATACCCATTCGGCTCTTATTATGAGGGACGATGGATTTTTCCTCATTATGTTTCTTTCGCCGGTGAGTTTTGTAATACCGTATACTGACTGCGGATCAGGAGCATCTTCTTCAATGTAAGGCGTATTCTTTTTGCCGTTAAATATGTAATCAGTGCTTAAGTGAATAAGTTTAGCATGATATTTTTCACAGATTTCTGCGATAAATCCAGGGGCTTCTCCGTTTACTTTCCGGGCGAGTTCAACATTATCTTCACAGCCGTCAACATTTGTAACTGCCGCAAGGTTTATAATTGCATCCGGTGTATATTGCCGTATAAATTCTTCACTTTTTTCAATATTTGTAATATCCCATTCTTCAATATCTACGGTAATAATTTCATGGCAGGTACTGAAATGCGGTGAAATATTTTTTCCTACTAAACCTTTACCCCCGAGGATAATAATTTTCATCTGTTCTTATACATCATGTCATAATATTCCAGGTATGCCCCGCTTTTAATCCGCTCCCACCATGACCTGTTTTCTACGTACCATTTTACTGTGTCTTCCATGCCCTTTTCAAAGCTGTTTTTTGTTTGAAAGCCCAGTTCTTTCTTAATTTTGGCCTGGTCTATTGCATATCTCCTGTCGTGGCCCGGTCTGTCTTTGACGTATTTTATTAATGAATGAGGTTTTCCGAGAATGTCCAGAATAAGCTTTACTATATCAATGTTTGTTTTTTCGCTTTCACCGCCAACATTGTAGACGTTTCCGACTGTGCCTTTATGCAATACCGTATCTATGGCTGCGCAATGGTCTAAAACATGTATCCAGTCCCTTATATTCATACCGTCTCCATAAACAGGCAGTTCGATATTTTCAAGGGCATTTGTGATTATCAATGGAATTAATTTTTCAGGAAACTGGTATGGGCCGTAGTTGTTTGAGCATCTTGTTATCATTACAGGTGTTTCGAAGGTTTTAAAATATGCCATTGCAAGCATGTCTGCCGATGTTTTGGATGCGGAATAGGGGCTGTTAGGAGCAAGAGGCGTGTCTTCCTTGAATTTGCCTTCCTTGCCGAGAGACCCGTAGACTTCGTCTGTTGAGATCTGTATGAATTTTTTAACCTCCTTCTTTTTTGCCATTTCAAGGAGATTGAATGTGCCGTTGATGTTTGTCATGATAAATGCATCAGGGTCTATAATGCTTCTATCCACATGAGATTCTGCTGCAAAATTGACAACCATATCTATATTTTTTTCAAATACCTTTTCCAGATCTGATCTGCTCGAAATATCGGCCTTTATAAAAGTGTACCGTTTATCGTTCTCTATACCTTTAAGATTTTCGAGATTACCGGCATAGGTCAGCTTGTCAAGGTTAATTATGTTGTAGGAATGCGTTGAAAGCATATAGCGGATGAAATTGCTACCTATAAAACCGCATCCGCCTGTAACGAGTATGTTTATGTTATCCATCTTTCCTCTCCCAGTTGTATGGTATATTATTTTCATGAGGGTCTATCCTGTACTCGTCAGGTTTTTCCCTGTTATATGGTTCTGTTGGAACATTTAATACAATGGCTTCTTCAGCGGTTATGCATTTCCAGCCGTGATAAACCGATTTAGGGACTTTAACAAGGGATGGATTGAACTCACCGATAAAGAATTCATTGATTTCTCCATTCGTGGGTGAATCATCTCTGTTGTCATATAGAACAAGTTTCAGCATACCCTTTATGCATACAATAAAATCATCCTGCTCTTTATGAAAATGCCATGCTTTGACTACATAAGGATATGTGGTTGAAATATATACCTGACCGAATTTTGTGAAAATCTCTTCGTTACATTTGAGTATCTCCATCAACCTGCCTCTCTCATCGGGTATATATTTTAGCTGTTTTACAATTACGTCCTTTATCATCAGGCCTCCAATTCTTAAATACAGTGAATAGTCGTTAGTGAATAGTATTTCTAATATCTACCGCCTTTTTCAGTTATTCATTATTCACGGTCTTTATTATTTGTTCCTGTTTGGGAGACGAGTATATTAGCACGAAGTAGTGATTCAAATGTACCTGCATCTGTCCACCACCCCTTGAGCATTTCCCATGTCATTTTATTTTCTTTTACGTATGCGTTGTTTACATCTGTAATCTCAAGTTCACCTCTATCCGATGGTTTAAGTGTCTTTACTATATCAAAAACACGTGCATCATACATATAGATACCTATGACTGCAAGATTGCTTTTAGGCTGTCTGGGTTTTTCTACAATATTGATGAGCTTGTTGTTTTCTATCTGTGCTACTCCGAATCTTTCCGGGTCGGGTACTTCTTTCAGGAGAATCTTTGCCCCTGCTTTTTGTGCCTTGAAATCCATTACAGCTTTAATTATATTTTTTTCTATAATATTGTCTCCAAGAATAACACATACCTTCTGTTTGTCTGCAAAATATTCTGCAAGAGACAGAGCTGCTGCAATACCGCCTTCACCTTCCTGATAGGTGTAGTTAATATGTTTTAAACCAAAATCCATGCCGTTCCCCAGAAGCTTCAAAAAATCTCCTGCATTATTTCCGCCGGTTACTATCATGATATCTGTTATGCCGGCCTGAATAAGGGTTTCTATGGGATAATAGATCATTGGTTTACCGTATATCGGCAATAGGTGCTTGTTAGTAATCCTTGTAAGAGGTTGCAGCCTTGTTCCAAGACCGCCGGCAAGTATAATGCCTTTCATTAATGCCTCCTGATAAATAAAGAAATACGAGCTTGAGAAGATGAGAAGTTGCTGCTTTTTTCAACCCTTCAACTTCCTGGCTTTACAGCTTAAACTTTTTTACTCATATAAATCATCTTGTTGTAATGCCTGCCAGGTCAAAGGACAGCCTGACAGACGTATCCCTTGGCCTTTTTGACTGGCTCAGGGTAAGCGTTGTTGCCCAGCATTTTGGATGATATGTGAATTGGTAAAGTGTATCTATCCACATGCCGTCATAAAAGGAATATCTGATCTGGTATTTGCCTTCAAAATATTTATATTTACCGGCTAATTCGTAATAGAGTTCATTAGTTAACTGATTTGTGTAACTGTGACTAAGATTCATAGTATATATGTCAGGTATTTTATGACTCAATGAGTTCCTCATAGTTTTGAGACCGATGCCGCTTGTATTGAATATACTTTCATTTCCATAAGAAAAATTTTCTATCGGATAGAGAGTTAATCTTGCTTTTATATCAGAAAACCGTCCACTTGACCCTTCGTAAAGTTTTGAAGGTCTTAATCCCCCGGAAATCCCGTAAGTCTGTTCGATCTCAAAAAGAGATATTTCCCTTGACCCATCCGGAGTGAAGGTATTAAGGTAGTGGTTTAGTGAATATGTTAAAGTATTTGTCTGATAATATCTGTCAGACGAATCAATGTTGGGAATGTCAACAAAAGATGTGTTCGGTATGAAGGTATATTTTAAATTTGGTTTTATAAGGCTTTGCATTTCGCCAAGGTTAAAAGTTTCAGTATAATAATTTCTGAAAAATTGGACATTCATGTCTGCTTCAATCTTGGCTGTCTGGCGAAGTTTTGTATCTTTGCTGTCATTTTGTAAGGAGTTGATAAAATAAGCTGTTTCGTAAAGCGTACCGTTAAGAAGAAGATTTATGCCGTTGGAAGAAAAGGGCAATCTTAAGCTTGGCTCAAAGTTTAGCCTTGAATACGTATCACCTCTTTCCCTGTAAAAATTTGTATAGTCAGCCCGGACATCAGTATAAAATGTATCTTTCATAATAGGAATATATTCTGTGAAAAAGGATGCAAAGGGTAAATATTTAAGTGTATAATCATTATCTCTTTGCGTAAGATCTTTTATGTAAGACGTTTCGAAAGTGAGAAGAGATCTCGTCAAAGGTTTTTCAATATAAGCCGTTGATTTCACCATGTCCTCACTTCTTTCCTGAATACTTTCTCCAAAATCTTTGAGATAATCAATGTCGGAAACATAATTGGCATTTACCTTAAAAACCATGTCTTTACCAATAACCTGCTCGTGTTTGCCCTTAATCTGATATCTGGTATTGTCGTAATCTTTGTCGCTGATAATTGAAGCATACCAGGAACCTTGCAAATCTTCCTTGAGTGCGTACCTAAATTCAGCGCCAGGCTTGAATCCCCTGTTTTCTATATAATCAAGATCAAACGTGGCGTCTTTGTCCTTGGATATAGCCCAGAAATATGAATTTTTTATTAACATGCCGTCTCTGCTTGACAATGTTATTCCGGGTATAAGAAATCCGGACTGTCTTTCCGTTTTTACGGGAAAAATACCCCAGGGCAAATAAAAGACAGTCTGATTTAAAATTTGAAATTTTGTACCTTTTGTTTTGGCGTAGCCTTCAACAGTCAGTTCTACATCATTTGCAGTAAATTTCCAGGCAGGTCTATCTCCTTCACAGGTTGTCATTTCACCGTTTTTAATAGTGTATGTTGACTCGCCTATTTTTTCTATTTCTGTGCCGGTGATGTTAAAATCACCTCTTTTTATGAATATCTTCCCCTTTTCTATCTTACCCATTTTAGTAGCAAGGTTCAAATGCAGCTTACTGCACTCAACTGTGTCATCTCCTTCACGAAGAATTACATTTCCTTCTGCAAATATCTCTTGGGTACTTGTATTGTAAGTAACATAATCGGCATTTAACAACCTTGTCCCCTCTTTTAACTCAACCTTTCCTTTGGCAGTATATATGTTCTGATCTTTATCCTGCTCAAGGAAATAAGCTGATATATCTATCGGGGTCGTTAAAGAGGACTTGAAATCAGATTGTTTTCCTGAAACGACAAAAGGTGCTGTAATAATGAAAACTAAGAGTATAATTTTAAAAAATTTCATCAATGATTGCCTTTGCCTCCCCGATTGTATAAAATGAACCGGTTACAAGAATCAGGCTGTTTCTATCGGCAATGCTTTTTGCCTTTATAAGAGCGCTCCGTACATCTTCTGTGACAAAAGGATTCTTTATATATCCTTCAATTTCGCTTGGCGGCAGAGCTCTTTCTGTTGCCGGTCTTGTAAGAATAACTGTATCTGTAAATGGTACTATTTTTTCAATAATCTTTCTATAATCTTTATCCTTCATAACGCCGAAAATTAACATTTTCTTTTTATCTGTATAATGAGATTTAAAAAATTCTGCAAGGACATTTGCGCTGTCAGGATTGTGCGCACCGTCGAGAATAATGGTGGGGTTTTTCTTTACTACTTCAAGTCTGCCTTGCCATTTCATACAAGAGAGTGCCTTACGAAGGGAATCCTCCTTTATATCGAATCCAAAGGATGACAATACTTCAGCGGCGCATAAGGATATTGCCCCATTAACAAATTGATGGTCTCCCATTAGATTAATTGAAAGATTGTCAATACTTTTATTGATGCCCCTGTAAGACATTATCTGATCTCCGGTCTTATTATAGGAAAAATCCCTGTGGAGTTTATATACCGGAGAGTTGAAACTTTTTGCTGTCGCTTCAATTAGCTGTACGGATGTGCCCTGTGCTCCGGTGACAACGGGTGTACTATCTTTTATTATACCCGCCTTTTCTTTTGCTATATCGGCAATATCTTCTCCAAGCTGTTCCGTGTGGTCATAGGATACATTGGTTATAATACTTATCAAAGGGTCTATCACATTTGTGGAATCAAAACGTCCCCCAAGACCCACCTCTATCATGGAGATATCCGTTTTTTTTCTGGAAAAATGTTCAAATGCAAGGGCTGTTGTAAAATCAAAGAAGGTAAAAAATTTTCCTTTATTTTCTTTTTCAGCCTTTTTCCTTATTGTCTCTGTCAGCTCTGAAACTTCCTTGTCGGTAATCTCTTTCTCATTGACAGTGATTCTTTCGTTAAAGGATATAAGATGTGGTGATGTATACTTGCCTACTGTATATCCTGCTTCTTTTAATATGTGTGATAACATACTTGCAACAGAGCCTTTGCCGTTAGTACCCCCGATATGAACAGTTTTGAGGCGGGAGTGAGGATTGTTAATAAGGCTGAGTAACCATTTAATATTTTCAAGTCCGAATACCATTCCGAATTTCTCAAGACCGTAAAGGTAACTCATAGTATCGGAATATCTCATCATGTTATTAACGAAAGTATCCTTGATAATCCCTGTTTTAGTTCTTTCCTTGGCAGAATCATATCCAGCATTCCATGTTCAAGAAGAAATTCAGCCCTCTGAAATCCCAGTGGCAATTCCTCTTTAATTGTATCTTTTATCACTCGCGGGCCTGCAAAGCCTATCATTGCTTTCGGTTCGGCAATGATGACGTCTCCCAGCATGCCCATACTTGCAGTAACGCCGCCCAGCGTAGGATCTGTAAGGACAACGATATAGGGAATTCCTTCGGATTTTAACCTGTATATTGCAGCCGATACTTTTGACATCTGCATAAGTGACATAATGCCTTCCTGCATACGCGCACCACCTGATGCACAGAAAACTATAACAGGTAATTTTTGATTTACCCCTTCTTCAAGTATTCTTGTTATTTTTTCGCCGACAACGGAACCAAGGCTGCCGCCCATGAATGAAAAATCGAAAATAGCTGCCAGCGCATCAATTCCGTTTATTTTCCCTTTTCCGCATATCATTGCATCGCTTTTTTTAGTTGTTTCCTGTGTTTCGCTTAATCTTGTCTTATATGGTTTTGTATCCTTAAATTTAAGAAAATCAATTGGAGCTATTTTATTGAAAAGTTCGTTAAAGGTGTTTTTGTCAAAGGTCAATGCTATCCTGTTTTCAACGCTAATAGGAAAATGATAGAAGCATTTCAGGCAGACATGCAGATTCCTCTCAACCTCTTTTTTGTAAAGCAGTTCCTGACAGGAGCTGCATTTTATCCAGAGCGATTCATCTCTTTCGGCTTTTTTTATTTCTTTTTGTATATCAATTTCTTTATATGGTTTTATCTCTTTTTCTTTCTTTTTAAAAAAACCCATGATATTTCCTTGTTGATTTTTCGATAGAAAACTACCAAAATAAATAAGGTATGTCAATAAAAAGGGTCTCTATAGCATCCGACTGTTTACTTGAGGGAGTAATACGTGAAAACGGAAAAGAAGCAGGTGTTGTTATATGCCACCCGCACCCTTTATATGGTGGAAGTATGCATAATAATGTTGTTGATGCTATAGACAACGGTTTTTTTGAAAATGGATTTACAACGTTAAGGTTTAATTTCAGAGGTGTTGGAATGAGCATGGGTGCCTACGATGAAGGAGAAGGAGAGGTAAAAGACGTAATCGCATCACTGGCATTCCTGAAAGAAAACATAAACGAGGACGCCTGCATGGTACTTGCCGGGTATTCTTTTGGAGCCTGGGCGGCAAGCAGAGCTGTAGAAAAAGCTAAAGATGTAAATGCGCTTTTTCTTGTATCATACCCTTTCGCATTTTATTCAACAGAAGAATTGAGCAAATTTAGAAAGGATATATATTTTATAGGCGGCGAATATGATGATATATCCCCCATAGACAGCCTGATGAAATTTTACAAAGAAATGCCTGTTGTGGAGAAATCGCTAAAGATTATTTCAACCGACCATTTCTATTGGGGAAAAGAGAAAGAAATAGAAGAATTTATACGGGATAATGTGAAAATACAAAAAACATAGCGCCCGGACCTCTGATGATATTTTCGGAATAAGTTAAACTCTTGCATAGATAGCCTCTTTATGTTAATTTTACTAAATTTTTAATAAAAGGACAGGCATGACATGGACTATAAAGACACATTAAATTTACCCAAGACGCCCTTCCCAATGAGAGGCAATCTTCCGATCAAGGAAAAGGAAATACTAAAATTCTGGGAAGAGACGGAGGTTTATCAAAAACTTACTAAAAAAAATGAGGGAAATCCTTCTTTCATACTTCATGATGGTCCCCCGTATGCAAACGGTCATATTCATCTTGGAACTGCATTAAATAAAATACTGAAGGATATTATTATAAAATCAAAGTTCATGTCAGGATACAGGGCTGACTATATACCGGGCTGGGATTGTCATGGGTTGCCGATAGAACATCAGATCGAGAAGAATACAAAGGAAAAGAAACTTGCATTATCTAAAATAGAAATAAGACATCAATGTCGTACCTATGCGGAAGGATTCCTGAATATCCAGAGAGAAGAGTTCAAGAGACTCGGCAATATCGGGGATTGGGAACATCCATACATCACAATGGATTTTGATTATCAGTCAACCATCATCGGGGAAGTACAAAAATTCTTCGAAAGAGGCGAGGCATACAGGAAAAAGAAGCCTGTCCTCTGGTGCACAAACTGTCTTACTGCCCTTGCAGAGGCAGAAATAGAATATGATACGAAGAAATCTGATGCAGTCTATGTAAAATTTCCTTACACACAGAAAAGAGAGGGTGTTTTTGACCGTTACCCTGATAAACCAATTTTTATGCTTATATGGACAACAACACCATGGACACTGCCGGCAAACCTTGCCATAGCCATAAACCCTGATTTTACATATGAAGCCATTGAGACACAGGAAGGGGTATATATCGTGCTCAAGGACCTTGTTGAAGATATCATGAAAAAAGCAGGTATCGAAACATATAAGATAATAGATGAGATAGAGGCTAAAAGGCTTAAAGGACTTACATTCCGGCACCCCTTTATTGAAAGGGACTCTGTTGTTGTGTATGCAGATTATGTGGCAAACGATACAGGCACAGGATCTGTTCACATCGCTCCCGGACATGGTGAAGAGGACTACGAAACAGGACTGGAATACGGGCTTGATGTTTATTCACCGGTAAATGACAGAGGTGAATTCCTTGAAGAAGTTGAATTCTTTAAAGGCATGAACGTCTTTGAAAGCAACAAACATGTCATCAGCAAACTTGAAGAACTTGGGCTTCTTTTACATAAGGAACAGATTGAACATTCTTATCCTCATTGTTGGCGTTGTAAAAAACCTGTAATTTTCAGGGCAACTGAACAGTGGTTTATCTCCCTTGATAAACTTGGTCTTCGACAAAAGGCTCTTGAAGAGGTAGACAGGACAAAATGGATACCGGCCTGGGGGCATGACAGGATATACAACATGCTTCAGATGAGGCCGGACTGGTGTATTTCACGCCAGAGAACATGGGGAGTTCCGATTACCATATTTTATTGTGAACAATGCAGGGAACCTTTCTGGAGTGATGAAACATTCAATAAAATTAAAAATCTTGTCATGGAACATGGAGCTGATATCTGGTTCGAGAAAGAGGCATCTTATTTTATTCCGGAAGGTATGACCTGCAAACATTGTGGTAATGATACTTTTGTGAAAGAAGAAGATATTCTTGATGTATGGTTTGATTCAGGGGTGAGCTGGGCAGCGGTATGTAAAAAAAGAAAAGAGCTGAAATACCCTGTAGATTTGTATCTTGAAGGAAGCGATCAGCACAGGGGGTGGTTCCATAGCTCTCTTTTGACTTCTGTGGCAAATGAAGGCGCTGCTCCGTATAAATCTGTGCTAACGCACGGTTTTGTCGTGGACGGTACAGGCAGGAAAATGTCAAAATCCTCTGGAAACAACATATCCCCTGAAGAAATAATAGAAAAATACGGTGCCGAGATTCTGAGGCTCTGGGTTACCTATGAAGATTACAGAGATGATATAAAGATATCCAAGGATATTATAAACAGACTTATTGAAACTTACCGGAGAATCCGGAACACCTTGAGATTCCTCCATGCAAACATAAATGATGATTTCAATCCTGAAAAGGATATGGTCCCCTATGAGAAGATGTCATATCTTGATAAATGGATGTTATCACGGCTGCAAAGATTAATAGATAGAGTTACAACTTGTTATAACGATTATGCATTTCATACAATATACCACAGCATTCATAATTTTTGTTCTGTTGATCTAAGCTCCCTGTATCTGGATATCGTTAAAGACAGGATCTATGTGGAAAAAAAGGATTCGATTAAGAGAAGGGCATCTCAAACTGTAATCTATGAAACCCTCATTTCGTTTCTTAAACTTATTGCGCCTGTGCTCTCTTCGACTGCCGAAGAGATGTGGTCATATTTAAAGGGAACAGTCAATGAAGAGAGCGTGCTGTTAACAACATTTCCTGTTGTTAAAAAAGAGCTTATTGATGCAAAGAGCGAAGAAGAATGGGAAAAGATATGGGCCATAAGGGAAACAGTTAATAAAAAAATTGAGGAAAAAAGGGCTGAAAAAGTAATTGGGCATTCACTCGATGCAAAAGTTGTCCTCAATGTGCCTGAGAGCGAATATGAGTTATTAAAAAAATTAGGCGATGAGCTTAAAGATATTTTTATTGTATCCCAGATTGAGCTTAAAAAGGAAAACGAGGTTGAAGTTACTGTTCTCAGGGCAGAGGGAGAGAAATGCGGGAGATGCTGGCAGTATACAACGGATCTGATCGAAACCGGGCAATTTACCCATGTATGCAAAAGATGCGCCGACACCTTGTATTCCTTATAGTTCCTTTTATTTTTCTTCTCGACAGATGGACAAAACTGCTTGTCGTCAATGGACTGGCGTTTGCCCGCCACTATGATGTTACACCCTTCTTTTCCATTGTCCATGCAAGGAATTATGGAGGGGCTTTCAGCCTTTTGTCACAGCATGCTTATGCAAAGTATATATTTACTGTTATTCCGCTACTTATTATCGGGTTGCTTATATTTGTTATTGTTACATACAAGACGCAGTTTTTCAAAAGGCTTTCTTTAACATGTATATTATCGGGCGCAATAGGGAATATATACGATAGGATTTCCTATGGATATGTCGTTGATTTTCTTGATGTATACTACAAAGACTACCACTGGCCTGCATTTAATGTTGCCGATATTTCAATCTCTTTCGGCATATGTCTGTGGATTTTCATGGAATTTTTTGAAGCAAGGCTCAAAACGAAAAAATAAAGGTAGAAAACAGTTTTAACCTGTTCCGGATTTTTTACTTGTTTCATATAATAATGGTAAGTCATGAATAAAGAACTCCTTGATGAAGAAAAAAGGCTCAGGCAATTAAGATTTGTTGTGGATTTTGCAATAGAATTTATTAAAAATCATAACATTACCCATGATGAAGCGATAAAGATTGTTGAAGGGGTTAAAAAATATGCGTTAAAACTTTTTCCGGACAAGGAAGAGGCCTTTGATATTATTTATATACCAAGATTCAAAAGACTGTTGAATGATAAATTTAAAAGAGCGTAATAAAAGCAATGTCGAATGTTGAATTTTAAATGTTGAATGATGGAATAGGAAACTCCAATAGTTATTTCCTTAGCTTAAACTTAAAATTCTGTTGATATAGGAGGCAATAATGAGATCGGATAAAATGAAAAAAGGGATTGACAGAGCACCTCACAGGAGCCTTTTTTACGCAATGGGTTATCTGC
This sequence comes from Pseudomonadota bacterium, assembly GCA_026388275.1. Lineage (NCBI taxonomy): Bacteria > Pseudomonadati > Pseudomonadota > Pseudomonadota bacterium. The sequence goes on along the minus strand of JAPLKB010000061.1, from coordinate 40,374 downwards.
CTGAAGAAATAGAGAGGCCGATTATAGGTGTAGTAAACTCAGCCAATGAGGTTATACCGGGTCATATACATCTTGATAAAATTGCACAGGCAGTAAAGGATGGAGTGCGTATGGCAGGTGGTACACCTATGGAATTCCCTACCATTGGTGTTTGCGACGGTATTGCCATGAACCATGAGGGTATGAAATATTCCCTTGGTTCACGGGAACTTATCTGTGATTCAATTGAGGTTATGGCAAAGGCATGTCCTTTTGACGGTCTTGTACTTATACCTAATTGTGACAAAATTATTCCCGGTATGATGATGGCTGCTATGAGGCTTAACATACCCTGCATTATGATAAGCGGTGGGCCTATGTTGGCCGGAAGATTCAAGGGAAAGGACGTAGACCTGATATCGGTATTTGAAGGAGTTGGCAAGGTAGCAGCCGATCTTATGGGTCAGGAGGAGCTTGCATTGCTTGAAGAATGTGCCTGTCCGGGAGCAGGCTCATGTGCCGGAATGTTTACAGCAAATTCAATGAATTGTTTGTCTGAAGCTCTCGGTATTGCCTTGCCGGGAAACGGTACTATACCAGCTGTTTTTGCAGGAAGAATAAGACTTGCTAAAATAACAGGCAAGAAAATTGTTGAGCTTATAAAAAAGAATATAAAACCTCGGGATATAATGACATTAGATTCATTTAAAAATGCTATTACAGTTGATATGGCTTTCGGTGGTTCATCAAATACGGCCTTGCATCTTCCTGCAATAGCCCATGAAGGTGGAATTACATTGCCTCTCGCATTATTTGACGAGATTTCCGAAAAAGTTCCGCATATATGTAACATGAGCCCTGCAGGACCACATCATCTCGAAGATTTAAACGAAGCAGGGGGTGTGTATGGCATCATGAAAGAGCTTTCAAGAAAAAATCTTATTAACAAAAAATGCTTAACAGTGGAAAGTAGAAAGATAGGAGACCTTATCAAATATGCTGAGATTGCAGACAACACTGTTATAAGACCGGTGAAAGATGCTTATCACGAGAAAGGGGGGCTTGCCGTACTTCACGGAAGTCTTGCGCCTGGCGGTTCAATAGTAAAGAGGATAGGTGTTTTGGAGAGCATATGGCATTTTAAGGGAAAAGCTAAAGTATATGAAAGCGAAGAAGAAGCAGGGGCAGCAATAATGGCCGGTAAAATAGAGGCTGGAGATGCAGTTATAATCAGATACGAAGGGCCGAAGGGTGGTCCTGGAATGAGGGAAATGCTTACCCCCACAAGTATCCTTGCAGGCAGGGGTCTTGATGCGGCATGCGCTCTTATTACAGACGGACGGTTTTCGGGCGGAACAAGAGGGCTTTGCATCGGGCATGTGTCGCCTGAAGCAGCAGAAGGAGGCCCCATAGCATTTGTGAAAAACGGAGACAAGATTGAAATTGATCTCAATAAGAAGACTGTTGAGCTTGTTGTGAGCAAAAAAGAAATGGAGAAGAGAAAAAAGGTTTGGAAACAGCATGAGCCTAAGATAAAGGACGGTTATATGGCAAGATATGCAAAACAGGTAACATCAGCATCTACAGGGGCTGTTTTTAAGAAATAGTGGAGTTGCATGGCCGGAGAAATAATATGGGTTATATTGAAGATAAACTGACAGATGGAGAACATGTTGTATATCGCACAAAGCTGCACTGGGCTACGCTTCTTGGCCCTGGAACGCTGATAATCCTTGCAGGATTGTGGATACCTTCTAAGGGTTTATCTGCCTTAGCCCTGCTTGCTCTTGGTGTGATATGGGGTATTTTTTCTTCCATAAGCCTTCAAAACTCTGAAATCGGTATAACCAATAAAAGACTTCTTTTGAGAGTCGGTTTTCCATTAAGAAGATCATGTGATATCCCTTTGGAAACAATACAAATGGTAGACATATACCAGCCTTCCCTCGGCAAATTCTTGAATTTCGGGAAGATTATCATACAATCTGTTGCCCGGAGGAGATATGCTTTCAGAATGATTGTATCTCCCATAGAATTAAGAGATGAGCTTGCAAAGCAGGTTAATTCAATCCGACAGCAATAAAATTTATAAATATTAAATGTACGAGGACAAGAAAAAATGGACAATATAATTATCAATGAAATCATAAAAATTGTGGGAAAAGAGAATGTTCTTACTTCCATTGAAGATAGAAAATGCTATTCCTATGATGCAAGAACAGATGGGGCAATACCGGATCTTGTTGTATTTCCTTCTTCATCCGGGGAGGTATCGCAGATACTTATTCTTGCCAACAAGCATCTTTTTCCAGTAATCCCCAGGGGACAAGGTTCCGGTTTGACTGGTGGAGCTGTACCGCTCAAGGGTGGAACAGTACTGTCTTTTACAAAGATGAACAGAATTCTCGAAATTGATACAAAGAATCTTGTTGCTGTTGTTGAGCCGGGTGCGATTACGTTTTTACTTCAGGAAGAAGTTGCAAAATTTGGTCTTTTTTATCCGCCTGACCCGGCATCTTATAAATATTCCAGTATTGGAGGCAATGCAGCAGAATGTGCAGGCGGCCCGAATTCTTTAAAATATGGCGTTACAAGGGATTATGTTCTTGGTCTGGAAGTCGTAAAACCTACCGGTGAGATTATACAAACCGGTGTTAAAACAATGAAAGGTGTAGTAGGGTATGACCTTACCCGTCTTTTTGTAGGAAGCGAGGGTACACTTGGTGTGATTACAAAGATCATCTTAAAGCTTATTCCCCTTCCTGAAGCAAAAGCGACTATTTTAGCACTTTTCCAGGAGGTTGAGGAAGCTGCTGAAACAGTTTCGGCAATTATTGCAGCACGGATCGTTCCTTCAACAATCGAGTTTCTGGATAGAGCATCGATTAAATGCAGCGAACAGGCTAATCCCATGGGGCTTCCTGAGGGTATCGGAGGCATGCTTCTTATTGAAGTTGATGGAGATAGCGAGTCCATAAAAGGACAGGCAGAAAGGGTCAAAAAAATTGTTCTTGAAAATAAAGCAGTTCAATGCACCATGACTCAGGACCAGAATGAGGCAGATAAACTCTGGCTGGCAAGGCGTACCCTTTCACAGGCCACATACAATCTTAATCCGATAAAAATAGCCGAAGATGTTGTGGTGCCCAGATCGAAAATCCCGGTTCTTATCCATGCTCTTGAGGAAATGGAGAAGAAGTTTGGCATTCCAATTTTAAGTTTCGGACATGCCGGTGACGGCAATTTTCATGTAAGCATCATGATTAGGGATACGGTAGAAGACAGGGAGAAAGCAGAAGAGGCGGTAAAGGAGATATTTGCTGAAACATTAAGACTCGGCGGTACACTCTCTGGCGAACATGGGGTTGGCATCTCAAAGGCACCTTATATAGGGATGGAGTTGTCTGACGAAACAATTGCCACCATGAAGGATATAAAAAAGCTCTTTGATCCCAATAATATATTGAATCCCGGCAAGATATTTTTGTAATAATAATCATTATTGGTTCTGCATAGCTAATATCTTAATTTGATTGATCAGGTTTATGTTATGCTAAGTGTTGTTAAATGTAGAGGGGATTCTACGATGACTAAGTATGATTACAAAGAAAAACCGTCTTCAGTAAGATGGTGGATGGAAGTACGAAAAGGTTCTGTCTGCAAGGGCAACATACGCAAGAATCCATTCACCGGTAGATACCAGTTCTATCGGGGCGCTGCAAACGTCCTTCGCCCTTCTTTCGATGAAGCGGATCTGGAGGCATTGATAGCGCGAATAGAAGAAGTAGATCTTTAGTGGAGGGGATTGCTTGGAGATGAAAATCTATTTTGCCCATCCTTGTTTCACAGAGAAGCAGATCGAATTTAAGAAAAATTTCCTCAAAATAATAAGTCATGCTGTTGATCGAAACAAAATTGCAATGGAAATTATCATAATCGACCCCTTTGAACATACGCCCAATATTGAAGGCGATATAGAAACAAAGCTTTTAATGAGTATGCAGATCATGGAGAAGTGCCTCCAGTTATTGGTTGAATGCGACATTGTCATTGCTCTTGTTGACGGAGATGATACCGGCACAGCCTTCGAATCAGGCTATGCCTATGCAATAAATAAACCGGTAATTCTCGTTTCCGAAACTCTGTGTAGTAGGGCCAATGCCATGTTGATCGGACCAGCAAAAGCAATGATTGATAATGTACTCGATAAGGATCAGATGAACAAACTGATTTTAACCATTAAGTCCTTCCATAATGAGAAGCATTGCTAACCTGAATATTGCAAATTCAATGTATCATCCTCTAACACAAAAACTCCATTGGCAGCAGAATCCATAGGCGTGATCATACCTTGCGCTGTGGATATATAATGTCTTGTAAACTCTTTTTCTTGACCCCTTTAAAAGTAACCTTTATATTATGTTGAAAAATTACCCGTGAAAGATGAGAGAGGTTATGATGAGTATGGTAACAATTGAGAAGCTTCCCAACACAAAAGATACTGATGGCGCAAAATGGTGGGTCGAAGAAAAAGGAGAATTTGCACAGATTGCATATAAAGAAGATATAAGACATCTTGCATTCTTTGAATTAAAAAAAGGATTTTTAAGAGGGAGTCATGTTCATAAGCAAAAAGAAGAAACATTTTATATGGTAAGAGGCAGAGTAAGGGCAATTTTCCGGGATATGGAAACCCTCAGACAGGAAGAACATATCCTGGTAAAGGGTGACAGAATAAGGGTAAAGACAAATTGCGGACATATCTTCTACGGGCTTGAAGATGCCCTTGTTGTGGAATACAGCCCCCAGGTGTACGATAAAGGCGATGCCTATCAGGTTGATTTTGGAAATTAATGATGTTGTGGCCATGAGATAATTAAGGTGCAATAAAATGGATTGTAAAAGATTAAAAAGATAATAAATAATAAAGTCAAAAGAGAAGATTTTGTTTCCCTGGTATTAATTTCAAATTTCAGAGGTGTATAATGTCGGCGATAAAAAGTGCAATAGAATTGGCCATGGAGAGAACAAAAGGTCTTGTCATGGATGATGAGGAAAGGAAATCTTTAGCTTTGAAGGAGACGGAAAACAAAGTTAAAGCGGTGGTGAAAAGATATCTTGAGGGGATAATTGAGAGAAATGGTGTTGACAAGGAGATTGCAAGAATTAAAGCAGACGAAGGATTAAAGAAGTCGATTTTGATAGACAGATTAATTGATGAGTTTGATATTAATAGTAATAACGATAGGTTGCTTAAGATATTTAATGCTATATGTGAAGGTTTGAAGGAACCATTTAAATATGATATGGAAATAATGCAAAATAAATTTTTAGAAGAGACTCTGAAAAGCAAGACGGTTATCAGGGAGAAAGTATTAAATCGTCTGGGAGAGATAGGCATTACGGGCAGCGGTGTAGAACCCAATGTTCAGGCATGGGATGAATGGAATGAAAATGTGGAAGAAACAGGAAGGGCGTTCAAAGACCGTATCATCGAATGGAAAAACAGGCTGAATGCAGCAGGTAGCAAATGAACAATCTGTTTATGATAATTATTTTGTTTTTTCAAATACTTTTATTGTGAACCGTGAAATATAAACAGGGAGATGGCAAATTAATCTGGAAGAAATATATAAACAAGAAAGAGAGTGCCTGCGAGGACTCATCAACAATGATCCTGTAGAATTTATGCACAGATACGAAAACGTCATAGATAAGGAGATTGCAGGTTTTCTTGCCTCCCAGTTTGCCTATGGAAAAATAGATATTTTCAAGAGATTTCTTACAAGCATTTTCGAGCATATGGGAATCAATTTGCTAACATTTATAAAGAAGGGTGATTTTTCTGGGTTTGACGGTTTGTATTATCGGTTCCAGAAAGATAAAGACATCATTGACCTGTTCAATGTTTTGAAAAGGATCATCGATGAATTCGGCAGTATTGGGAATATGATCAGACACTTCTATAAAGGTAACACAAGAGAAACACTGTGGAAAGCGAGGGAGCATTATTTCGAAAATAATAATGAACTTACATTTTTTTTCCCGAAACCGTTAAAATCGAATCCGTTGAAGAGGTGGAACCTTTATTTTCGATGGATGGTCAGGAAAGATGAAGTAGACTCGGGTTTATGGGATTTTATCGATAAGAAAAACCTGATTATTCCCCTTGATACACATATATTCAAGATCAGTAAATGTCTCGGTTGGACGGGGTGTAAAACACCTACATACAGGGCAGCAAAGGAGATAACTGAGGTACTGAAGGAGTTTTCCCCCGATGATCCTTTAAAATATGATCTCTTATTATGCCATATGGTAGGGATAAAAGCTGAGTGCACGGGAAATAAGACAGCCGAATGCAGGAATAAATGTATTGTTTATTAATATCAATTGCCGTAGTCGCCCGATTCTACACTGGAGAGAATACCGTTTCTAAATATTAAGGTATATACAAAATCACGTGGACCCATGTTGTAAGTCCATTCTTCTATCTCAATGGTTGTAAATCCCTTATATGATCCGCCTTCTATTATCCGATGGGATTTATAAGTCGGGTTCCCACATTTTATTGCAACCTCGCCGATTCTGTCGCCTGTTGAAGCAATGTCTCCGTTAGGGCATCGAAAAGAGTCTGCTATGGCACCCGAAAAGGTCAAACAAAGAATTATAAAAGATAATATGAATGTTTTCACACTTATAATTTTCATTAAAGAGATGTTAAGGATTTACCGAAACCTGTGCCTTGTGTGGAGGAACCCAGGTGCCGTTTACCCATTGGCCGGGAATAGTAACCCATTCGCCTGGAGGGTTCTCACTTTTTTTATACTTTGCGATAAATTCTGGATCCGGATATGCATATGCCTGATTTGGCGCAGGAGCATTATTAACAACCGGCTGGGAGTTGACATATACAGGATACGTAACAGGAAAATACCATGGTATTATGAGCGATGTTCCGAAAAAAACTCGTTGACCATACCATCCATGATGCCCGTAATGATGATGACCGCCATAATATCTGCTTTCGGCAGGGAGGGCAAGGGATAGTAGCAGAAATAAAAATATAATTAATAATATATATTTTTTCATTGTTCACCCCTTCAATTCTTTGATGGAGTTTTAACTAATAATATTATACCACTATTACCGGAGTTACGCAATCAGAGAAGGCGAGTGGAGTGGAGCAAAATTTAAGTCTTTCTGGAGGTATTTAAAATTTACAACTATTTATATATATCTGTTATAATTAGAGCAGACACTTTCATGTTTATCACAAGGTTAACTTGAAACAAAAAAAATCTATTGAGAATGAATCATTTAAAGCATAGAATGAAATATAAATAATGGTAAAAATGCGGATATACCAAGTGTCTGCATCGACTAGGGTTCTTAATAGAGAATAATTGCATTAGAAAATAATTGAAGGGATTCAAGAAACGATTTTGTTATTCCAATATACATTTGTAGAAGATCAGAAAACGGCAAAAACCAATATTTAACCATTGACCGAAAGGGACGGTCCAGACATTATAAAAAACTATGAAAGCACTTCTTATATACCCAAAATATCCTGATACCTTCTGGAGCTTTAAATATGCATTAAAGTACATCTCCAAGAAAGCTGCTTTCCCACCGCTGGGATTGTTGACTATTGCTGCTTTTTTCCCTGATGACTGGGAGATTCGTCTGGCTGATCTCAACATTCACGAACTTATGGAAAAAGATCTTCAATGGGCTGATTATGTTTTTATAAGCGCCATGCTGATTCAAAAAGAATCTGTTTCTAAAATCCTGCAGGAATGCCTTCGTCTGGGGAAAAAAGTTGTTGCAGGAGGTCCTCTTTTTAACGGGACAACCGAAGAATACCTGCCGCTTATAGATCATATTATGCTGAACGAGGCTGAAATGACCTTGCCGGATTTTTTTAGAGATCTCAAGGAAGGCAATCCCGGCAAAGTTTATAGGTCTTCTGTTTTTCCTTCTTTATCCATGACGCCAATTCCACGCTGGGATTTAATAAACATAAAGGATTATGCCTCTATTATGATTCAGTTTTCAAGAGGGTGCCCCTTTGATTGCGATTTTTGCGACATTACCTCAATGTATGGCCACAAACCAAGATTGAAGAGTATAGAACAGTTCCTGAATGAGCTTCAGGCCCTTTATGACAGGGGGTGGCGCAGCAGCATTTTTATTGTTGACGATAATTTTATCGGCAACAAAAATGCCATTAAAGAATTGTTGCCCCATGTAATTGAATGGTTGAAAAAACATGATTATCCCTTTGATTTCCTTACCGAAACTTCAATAAATATTGCCGATGATGAAATACTGGTTCGTCTCATGGTTGAAGCCGGATTCAGACAGGTTTTTATCGGGCTGGAAACCCCGAACGAGGAGAGCTTAAGAGAGTGTTCAAAAAATCAGAACTGCAAGCGTGACATGACAGCGGCTATTAAAAAACTTCAAGCATCAGGCATCGAAGTCCTTGGCGGCTACATAGTCGGATTCGATAATGACGATGAGAGTATTTTTTCAAGACAAATCAAATTTATCCAGGAGAGCGGTGTAGTAACGGCTATGGTTGGGTTATTGAATGCTTTGCCTAATACGAGATTATGGCAGAGGCTGAAAGAAGAGAATCGTCTCGATCTGATTGCTTCAGGGGATAACACGGATGGCAGTATAAACTTTATTTCCAGAATGGACAGAGCAAAGCTTATTGAAGGTTATCAAAGGATCATTAAAACCATATACAGCCCCGGACCTTATTATCAGAGAATATGTCAATTCCTGAAATATCATGTTCCTTACGGGAAAAGAAAGATAGGGAAGGGTGGGGTCAAGGCTCTTCTGAAATCCATGCTGTATATCGGGATTCTTGGAAATGGCATAACCCAGGTGTATTACTGGAGACTTTTCATAAAAGCTTTGATATTCTATAGAAAATCTTTTTCCGAGGCTATAACTTTGATGATTTACGGGCAGCATTTTCGTAAAGTAGCGAAAAAGGTTTGCTCATAACGCTGGAAATTCACGAGAGCCTGATTTATCGGCAAATCTTTACAGCCCGGTAATTAAATCAGATATGAAGGAGAATTATCTATGGCAACGACACATATCAGCGGCAGCGACAAAGGAAATCTGGTTCTTTATACATTAAGCACATGCATATGGTGCAAAAAGACAAAGGCTTTCCTTAACGAAATCGGAGTACAATATGACTATGTTGATATGGACATTCTTGAAGGAGAAGAAAGGGAAAAAATGTTGGAGGATCTGAAACACTGGAACCCGAAATGTTCTTTTCCTTCCCTTGTAATCAATAATGAAGCATGCGTCATTGGTTATGATGTCGAAAAGATAAAGGAAGGCATAGGAATATGATTAATAAAGACACAGTGGACTTACATGACGTAGATGTGTCCTTTGATGCATTATCAAAAGACGCAGAGTCAAAAGGATACATTCTGAACCCGGACAAGGAATTTACAAAAGCCCTGATCATGGGTCTTATTATTAATAAGAGAAGATATGGTTATCCCTCGTGCCCTTGCAGGTTGGCCGATGAAAAAAAGGAAGATGATCTTGATATCATATGCCCTTGTAATTACAGAGATGTCGACTTGAACGAGCATGGTGCCTGTTACTGTGCTCTCTATGTGACCAGAGAAATAGCGGATGGTAAGAGACCGTTGAACCCTATTCCGGAGAGAAGACCACCCAAAGAAGAAAGGATTAAAAAGAGACGGCTCCTTGAAACAGGTACTACCCGGCTCTCCTATGCGATCTGGAGATGCGCGGTATGCGGCTACCTCTGCGCAAGGGAATTTCCACCGGAAGTCTGTCCTATATGCAAAGCCCAAAAAGAACGTTTTGAAAAATTAGTTATAAATATGGCGTGATGTTGTTAGATAGTTGATATCCTTCAATATTTCAGTCAATCAATTGCCGATATCCACTTGAATTTTGTTTTATATTTGACTTGGTACAATATATGTGTATAATTTGTGTATGCTGAAAGGTGCTGTATGCAGATAAGACATAATATTACCCTTGACGAGGATATTTCTCTGGAATTGGATTCAATCGCAAATGAACTCGGTGAAAAGAAAAGTTCTGTAATAGAAAAAGCGCTTGCTGTTTACTTTGATTTTCTTGATCTCAAACTTGTGCAAAAAAGAATGAAGGACCTTAAAGAAGGGCGAGACACGATAATAGACGCAAAAGAAGTTTGGAAAGAAATTGGGGTTTAAAAGGAGTGTACGAGCTTAAATTCCTCGGCAGAGCACTCCATGATTTAAAAAAGATTGACCTGCCTCATCAAAAAATCATCAAAGAAAAGTTGCTTATCCTTGCTGAAAACCCGGAGATTCTGAAAAACAATATAATAATACTTGCCGGTGCAAATGAAGATTATTACAGACTTCGCATTGGGAATTACAGGGTTATCTATGAGGAGAAAGAGAAAGAACTCGTCATACTAATCATCCGTATCGGCCATAGAAGAGAAGTATACCTATAAAATGAGCTGGGGCAGGTATGAAATTACTTGTAATAATCAGGCAAAATACGGAAAATAAAGTATACAAATAAATATTTCTGATTGAAAAGGTAAGCACAGCGCAGGATTGTTAAGGTTTTTAGCTATTCGATATTTACTGACAATTATTCACTGTTTTAACAGGGAGAGCGATGATTTACCAATGTACCTATCATTTAATTTCCAATCAGTGCCAGATAGTTATTGAAATATTGAAGGATATCCCAACTACACGTATGTGGAATGCGGAAACATTTTTTGTATAGTAAAATAAATGATATCCCATGTGCAGGTATACAGAAAAAGCATATCATGAGAAGATGTGTCATCACGGGATTTGGCCTTTTCATCGATTATGAGGTATTGAGCAATACAACAGAAGAATTAACATAGAGAACCTGATTGAAGAGCTTACTGAGGTAAAAATACATCTTCAGCTCGAAAGCTGGAGACAAAGGAGAGAATATGAAGACAAAAAAATGTGGCTATTGGATCGAAAGTGTTTTGCTCATAGGAGCACTGCTTTTAGCTTTTTCCGGAATGACATCTCCGTTGTGTGCCGATGATGCCAAGGACAGCGCGCAACTGGTAGATAAGGCACGGATGACCCTGGAAAACTTTTCTAATGCCCGGGAGATGGAAGGTTTTCGCAATCTTATAAAGGATGCCAAGGGTGTCTTTATTGCCCCACAGGTCCTGAAAGGTGCCTTTGTTTTTGGTGTCTCCGGAGGCAGTGGGGTCTTCGTAGTACGTGACAGGAAATCTGGAACCTGGGCAGGACCTGCCTTTTACACAATTGGTGAGGCAAGTTTTGGTCTTCAGGCAGGTGGTGAGGCCTCTGAAGTGATACTTCTTGCCATGACCGACCGGGGTGTCACAGCTCTCCTTGGGAATAGCGCTAAACTCGGAGCAGATGTCGGTGTTGCCGTAGGGCCTGTCGGTATGGGAGCAGCAGCTTCAACAGCCAACCTCAGTGCCGACATTGTGAGCTTTGCCAGCTCAAAAGGGTTGTTTGGCGGCATTGCTGTGGATGGGGCTGTAGTAAAGGTACGTAATGGATTGAATCAAGCCTATTACCACAAAAAGAAACTCACCCCTACTGATATCCTCATCCGGAGAATAGCCAGGAATCCTCAGGCTGATAGTTTGCTCAAAGTTGTTTCCGGTGCGGTTCAGGAAAAGTAACACCGGGCTTAATGTAGTTATTTTGGCCAATAAATTTGCTCTATGTTTTTTAGAACAACCGGCATAGAGCAAAAATAGGACGTATAAAAGTAGATAAAGCGAGATAGGGTAGGGTATAGAGGTTAATATATAACTACCATCCACTACCACTGAAGAATTGCTTTTATTTGCTGCAAAAAAGGCTGTACCTGTTTTTATCTATTTGACAAACTGTTCAATTTCCCTTGACATTACAATACTTTTCCTTTATATCTGAAGTATTGGCTTGAATGAAAGAAACGGACAGATACCCTTATTCCATTAAATTGGCACTACAAAAAAGCCAGTATGAAAATATTCTGGACGCCAATATGTTCTCGGCATATATTCCAAGGGACATGGATATCCTCCGTTTCGAGGATCCCCGCAAGACCAATATGCAAAATGTAGGCATATTCCGGCAGCCCGGTCACATCCATTCCACACATATCAACCAGATATTCAGTTATATCGGTTTTATCAAGCGTATTCAGAACCAGGAATACCGGAAATACCTGCCCATGCTGTATCAAGAGCTTAGCGATTTTCTAGCGGTCATAGAAGATGTTGCTTACAACCTGGATATTAGGTTATCGCTGGAAATCTATGAAGAGCAAAAAAGGGGTTTCGAGAGCTTTTTAAACACATATCACAACCGGCGAGACCATGGTGTTGAATGGATAGACAAAATCTGGAAGCACCAGTTGATCTACCTGGAGCAGATCGATATGCTCTCTGAAGCCTTGAAAATGCGTGGCAAAGTTTTTGATTATAGAGAAGAACCTCTGTATGCACAGATTGTTTCTGTTTGCCGGGAATTTGCGATAGGTGGCAAAACAGAGTTAGAGACATTCATTGACATGGATTGCCGCTTTGTTGCCAATTGTTGTACAAAGGCAGCGCTGGATCAATTTTCTAAAGTGATCTGGTCAGGAGATACACATATTTTGATGTTATTACGAAAAATTTACACCATACAGAAGATTTACAAGAAATTTCCCCAAATCTATCTACATTCCAGCTACGATCCCTTGAATTTTGCCGAATTATTCCCGAAATGGACGTCCAATAAAGGAGATAATTCATTTCTCCCGACTGCTGATTAAACAATCTCCATCTTCAGAATTCGATCAACGTTGATAAACCAGTTTTTTCTCCGCGCATAAAAGTCTATTTGTTGCCAGCCACGAAATTTGAACCCGGATATGTCATTTGCAACGGTTGCCAGGGACAGCCCGACACCCATACTTATCTTAATTGAAAATATTGATTGAAATATCTGATGTAGGAATTTGTGAAATTAATATGAGTAATTGTTTTCCAAAGTGTGTGCTTTATATTGAAACTGCAATCCCTCTGGTAGCAGGAGATAAAAATTGACAACAGTTTACCCATCTGTTAAGGATTAAATGTGAATAACAGGTTGAGATTTAAAGGGGAGTTGTCAACGACTGCAATGGGGATTATGCCGCATATCGATATTGATGCTGCATTGAAATGTGCACTTGGTGTGGATGTTCCTTTCTGGCCACAGTTGCCGAGAATCTCATTTTATGAAGACATGTATGTACAGGCCATGGAAAATTTTCCAGGAATTGTAATGGATAAGGAAAGATTAAGGATTTTTGTTGATACGGATAAGTTTATGGAGGATATACCGGCATATCTTGAGAAAGAAGATGACCCTGATTTTTTTAGAATTTTGGATAGAAATTCGCTTGTATACCGGCATTTTTTATCTCAGGACCTTGCTGCATACAAATCCATCAGAGGTCAGGTGATAAGTCCGGTAAGCCTTGCGCTGAAAATAGTTGATGAGAATGATAAACCTATAGTTTATAATGATGAAATGCGTACCCTTGTATTTTCTTTTATTAAAAAAAAGATAAATGTGCAATACAAAGAGCTGAAGACGAGGAATGAGAATGCCTTTGTGTGGTTGGATGACCCTGGTCTTGAATTTATATTCAATGCCATGTGCGGATATGAAAATGTGAGAGCCAAAAAAGAAGTCAACAATTTTTTTGAGAACATAGAAGGGCCGCGCGGATTGCATCTGTGCGGAAGACCTGACTGGGATTTTATACTTTCTTTGAATATTGAGATATTGTCATTCAATGCGTATGCTTTCGGGGATATTTTTGTAACGTACGATAAAGTTAAGGAATATCTGGAAAGAGGTAATCTGATCAGTTGGGGCATAGTGCCGACTTATTATGAGGAATTTTCAAAAGAGGATGTGAAAAGCATATCTGATAGACTTATGAATATGTGGGAAATTCTGGAGAAAAAAGGGATCGACAGGGAGATGATTATTGAAAACAGCCTGCTTGCGCCGGCTACATGCAACCTGCTCAATCCCGATAGAACGGCGACTGTAGAAAATGCTTTTAAAATGCTCAAAGAAGTATCATTTTACTTGAGAGACGAATATTTAAAGAATTAAACTGTAAATATTAACAGGCATTGTATAAATAACGTAATACGTCAATCTCCGACCTTGCTATTAAAGAATGGGCAGCAAATCGATTGACGTAATTCAAGGGGTATTTGCATGAAAAGAATCCACATTGTGTGCAAAAGAGGCCATGCACATGCTGCCAAGATAGCAGAGCATATTATAGAAGAATTCGGGAATCGGAAAGATATTTATTTGGAAGAAGATGCCGCCAGGATGCTTGGTTATGAAAAAAGCGTTGAATTAGAACATATAGGCGATGGAGCCGATATGATAATGGTGCTTGGAGGCGACGGAACACTGCTTAGCGTATCGAGGCATGTGAAGAGGGAGGATGTGCCAATACTGGGTGTAAATCTCGGTAGCCTTGGATTTTTAACAGAGATCTCGGCAGAAGAACTTCCCTCCGTATTGGGGCGTGTGTTCGAAGACGATTATGAAATATCAAAAAGAATTATGCTTGACGTTGTTGTAATAAGGGGAGGAGAGAAGATATTTGAGCTTGCAACCCTGAATGATGCTGTAATTACAAAAGATACACTTGCACGGATTATTGATATTGAGACATATGTAGATAATGAGTACTTGACGACAATCAGGGGGGACGGGCTTATCGTATCTACCCCCACTGGATCGACAGGATATTCGTTAGCTGCCGGAGGGCCGATCATCTATCCCTCTTTGAAAAACGTTGTACTGTCACCGATATGTCCGCATATGCTTACTAACAGGCCGATTATACTGCCTGAATGTGTGACGATAAGAGCGTTGTTATTATCCGCTGATGAGAGGGTTGTCCTTACCCTTGACGGGCAGATAGGTATCCCGCTGGAGTATGGGGATGAGGTTATTATGAAAAAATCAACACATACGGTAAGCCTTATTAAATCCTTGCAGAGAGGATATTTTGAAATATTGAGAACAAAACTTAAATGGGGTGAAAGGTAGCAATGCTCACCTTTCTTAAAGTAACGGGATTTGCAATCATTGATGAACTGCAGGTTGAGTTTGAAGATGGTCTGAATATAATAACAGGTGAAACAGGGGCAGGCAAATCCATAATAATAAATGCACTATCCACGCTTATCAACGCAAAAGCGTCTTCCGAGATGGTCAGGAGCAATGCCGGGCAGGCAGAAGTAACAGGGTATTTTTTCAAAGGAGATAAGGAGTATTTGCTGAAAAGGATAATAAATGCCAACGGCAGATCAAGGGCATTGCTGAACGATAGCCCGGTTACCTTAAGCAGGATGGACGAACTGGGTAATGTGCTAATAAATATTTACGGCCAGAATGAATTTCAATATCTTCTTGATAAAACAAGTTATATCGTAATGTTAGATAACATCCTGTCCCTTGAGGATGCGAGGGAATCCCTTGCCGGAAAGGTCAAAGAGATGAAGGGAATCACTATTTTGCTGGAGACAAAGAAAAAAGAGATTGCCGGGCGCGATAAGGAAATTGCCCTCCTTGAGTTCCAGATTGATGAGATAGAAAGGGAGAATCTTAGGGAAGGCGAAGAAGATGAGATTAAAGAAAGACTCAAGGTCTTGAAAGACGCAGAGAAAATAAGGAATGCCCTTGTATCGGTCAGGGAAGGCATGTATGAAGACGATAATGCAGTATACGGAGTGCTTAAAACCTTCATTATGCTTTTAAAGCCTTTTAGGGACATTGAGGCCATAGAGAAGCTGAAAGCCAGGATAGAATCGATGTCTTTTGTTGTTGAGGATGTTTTACTTGAAATAAAGGGTATGGAAAAAATGTTGGATGACGATCCTGATGAGCTTCAAAAACTCGATGACAGGTTATCAAGATTGTATGCACTCAAAAATAAATACGGAAAAACCTATGAAGACATTATGATGTATAAAGATGCAGCTCAAAAAAGGCTCGCCTATCTGAAAAGTATCTCTGATGATATTGAAGAGCTTGAAAAGAATAATATATTGCTTGACGCCGGGATCAGGCAACTTGCAGACAGCCTGTCTGCATCAAGAAGGGTAGGAGTTCCGGGAATAGAGAAAGCAATTATTGATGAGCTTGGTTTTCTTTCCATGAAGGGTATGCAATTCAAGGTGGAGATAACGGATAAGGGTATGATTGATGAAGATGGCAGAGATGATGTAGAACTGCTGATAAGTACAAACCCAGGAGAACAACCAAAGCCATTAAGAAAGATAGCGTCAGGCGGGGAATTGTCGAGGATCATGCTTGCCATAAAAAAGGTTATCGGGGGCGATGAGGAGCGAACCCTTGTTTTTGATGAAATTGATGCCGGAATAGGTGGCAGGGTGGCGGATATGGTTGGAAAAAGGTTGAAAGACCTTTCAAAAAAACATCAGATAATATGTATAACACACCTCCCTCAGATTGCAGTGTACGGTGATCACCACTTCCTGGTTGAGAAAATTCAGGAACAGCAAGCTACCATGACAAATATAAAGAAACTTTCAACAAAAGAAAGAATTGATGAAATTGCACGTATGCTCGGAGGAGCAATTATTACGGAAAAAACTATTTTAAGGTCAGAGGAGATGTTGCATAATGCTGAGAAAAGCCGGTATTAAAGATATAAAACAGATCCACAGCATCATAAATTTCTCTGCTTCAAAAGGAGAGATGCTGCCGAGATCCCTTGGTGAACTGTATGATAACATGAGGGATTGTTTTGTGTTTGAGGAAAAGGGTACAATTGCCGGTGCAGGCGCCCTCCATATTTGCTGGGAAGATCTTGCGGAAATACGGTCGCTCTGCGTTGCAGAGCCCTTCAGAGGCAAGGGTGTCGGCAGAAAGCTTGTAAATGCCTGTATTGATGAGGCTTATCACTTTAAAATTAAAAAAGTATTTCTCCTGACCTACCAGGAAGATTTTTTTAAAAAATGCGGTTTCCAGACTGTGGACAAAAAAGAACTTCCGCAAAAAATATGGTCTGATTGTATAAAATGTCCAAAATTTCCGGAATGTGATGAGATAGCGATGGTAAAAGTAGTGAAAGGTGAATAGTAAAAGTCAAAAAAAAAAAAAAAAGCGGGAAGTATATTCTGCCTGCAGAGAATGAATCACCCCGCCGCAAGCGGATGGAGTATCAAAGGCAAGAATATGGAACCATTTCGAAGCAAGCTTTGGTGTATTGACCTGAGGCGGGGCAATAAAGAGGGAAAGCAGGAGCTAACGACTAAAGACTGACAATAAGAGGAACAGATGGATTATGAAAAGCTAAAAGACAGGGCTGGCAAAACCTTTGACGGTTACGAACTTTTTTTCCTGAAGGAAAAACTAAAAAAATATGAAACCAAAGATGCCCAGTTATGCGGTGTTGAGATCAAAGAAGAGGAGGGCATTGCACTGAGAGGCATCAAGGATAAAAGACTCGTTTTTTCCTATACATATGACCGGGGTGACAGTGCAATTGAGGCTCTGATTGAAAATGGCGTTACACTTTTGCCATATGTAGAAGAAGATGAAAACGCCGGATTTTCCGAGGAGTACAAAGACTACCCCTCTATGAGCATATATGACAGCAAGGGTCTTGAAATTGACGACATGTACAAAGTTGACATACTTATAGGGATGGAAAAGGCAATCATTGATTTTGATAAAAAAATTGTTGTTACAAGGAACTGTGAGCTTCAGGAAGCGGAGATTCAGGTAAAAATAATTAATTCCAACGGGTTAAATGCGGAAAGCAGAAAGACATTATATATGCTCTCCGCCATGGCAGTTGCAAAGGATAAAGATGAGGTTTCATGGTACGATTGGATATGGTCCAACCGTTTGAATGAAATCGATGCAAGGACCTTCGGGACACATACAGCTCAAAAAACTATCTCTTTTCTTTCAAGCGAGCAGATTGAGACAGGTGCATATGATGGGATACTCAGCCCGCAGGCATCCTCCGATATACTGGGGATACTCTCAGATTCTTTTCTTTCAGAGAACCTTTATAAGGATAAAACCATGTTAAAGGACAGGAGAGAAACAAAATGTTTTTCTGAGATTATTAATATAAAAGACTCCGGTATGCATGGAATGGATAGTTTCCCATTTGATGGCGAAGGAGTTCCCTCCTTTGAAAACATCGTTGTAGAGAACGGGTATTTTAATACTTTTCTCTATGACAATTATTATGGACGTAAATATAATTTGCCATCTACAGGTAATTGTGAGCGGGGAGGGGTGAAAGAACCACCGAGATGTGCAACGAGAGGCTTTTTTATTGAGAAGGGTATGCGGGATATAAAAGATGAGCTGACAAACGGTCTTATCATTGAGGAGCTTATGGGAACTCATACTGCCAATACGGTAACAGGGGATTTTTCCCTCGGTGCAATTGGATATTTATGTAAAAACGGTAGCAAAAAACCTTTTAAAGGGGTAATTATTTCAGGAAACATCTTTGAAATGTTGAACAATGTGAAAGAGATCGGGAATGATTTAAGATTTTATGGTACATGCGGCTCCCCGTCTCTATATATAGAAGGTTTAAAAATCAGCGGTAAATAAGGCAGCATTGCTTTGATTTAAACAGAGGATTTCGATTATGAAAGAGCTTAAGAGTTATGCTTTACAAGGTACTACCGAACATATTTTAAATTTTATGGAAGGAATGAAAAAGGGTGTTGTCCTTGATATTCCGTCAGGTCAGGGTGCACTGTCAAAAAAACTTGAAAGTATGGGATTTACAGTTTTTTTAGGTGATCTTGAGGATAAAAACATTCTTTATAGAAACGGGAGGGCAGTGCAGCTTAATCTTAATCATTTATTGCCATTTAAAGACAGGATGTTTGACTTCGTGATATGTATCGAGGGGATAGAACATATAGAAAACTCTCATCATCTGATAAGAGAGTGTTCAAGGGTGCTTAAAACAAATGGTTATTTTGTTCTTAGTACGCCTAATGTAATGTCGATCAAATCAAGAATAAGGTTCTTATTTTACAGTTATCTCGATTATTTTAAGTATTACGGCTCGATTGCTGAAGAATCCAGACATCAATTGGATGACTATGATCACCAGCATATAAATCCTGTTTTTTATGCTGAGATTAAATATATCCTGAAAAAATATGGATTCAACATTGAAAAAATAGAAGCTAATAGAAAGGTTAAAAAGTGGAAGGTTATCTACCCTCTTATAAAATGGCTTATTAAAAATAAAACAAAAAAGCGTTTTCAAAAAGACACCTTTTATCTGTCCGACGAATTGTTGGATGGCGAAGATTTGTTGTATATAGCAAGACTTTAAAATTTAAATTAATTTAAAAATTATGAAGAAGATACTTATTGTTTTTGGAACAAGACCGGAGGCCATCAAGCTTGCGCCTGTGATAAACAGGCTTAAAAAGCATGAATCAAGATTTTACGTGATTGTCTGTGTTACTGCACAACACAGACAAATGCTTGATCAGGTACTTTCCATTTTCAGAATTTCCCCTGATTATGATCTGGATATCATGAAGGAAAACCAGGATTTATTTGATATAACAATAGAATCTCTTAAAGGGCTTAAAGAGGTTTTTAAAACAGTCAAACCGGATATTGTATTAGCTCAGGGAGATACAACAACTGCATTTATCGCAGGGCTCACCGCTTTTTATTTAAAAATATCTGTAGGCCATGTTGAAGCAGGACTCAGGACATACGATAAGTACAGCCCTTTTCCTGAAGAAAAAAACAGGCATCTTTTAAGCGCTTTAACCGATTATCATTTTGCCCCCACGCAGCGAAGCAAATCGAACCTTTTACACGAAGGTATCCCTGAAGAAAAGGTATGGGTAACAGGGAATACCGTCATAGATGGACTCCTGCAGATAGTCAAAAGTCAAAAATCAAAAATCAAACAAAAGGTTTTATTGGATTTTTTTAAAAATAATTATAATTTAGCACTTAACGCTCAACGGACAAAACTTATTCTTGTTACTGGCCACAGACGGGAAAATTTCGGGGAAGGCTTTGAACATATATGCAAGGCCTTACGGGTGATTGCTGAAAAAAGGAATGATGTGACTATTGTATATCCTGTTCATTTAAATCCGAATGTGCAAGAACCGGTAAAAAGGATGTTAAGCGGGATCAAAAATATTTATCTTATCGAACCTCTTGAATATGAACGGTTTGTCTTTTTAATGAACAATTCATATCTGATTTTAACCGATTCCGGCGGTATCCAGGAGGAAGGGCCCTCTTTGGGCAAACCGGTTCTTGTTATGAGGAACACTACCGAGAGACCTGAAGGCATAGAATCAGGTGCTGTTAAGCTTATAGGAACAGATCAGGATAATATCGTAAGAGGAGCCCTGGACCTCTTGGAAAATACTGCCCTATATGAAAAAATGTCGAAATCCGTGAATCCTTATGGTGATGGCAGGGCGTCTGAGAAGATAACAGATATCCTGCTTTCAAAGTTAAAGTAAGTTCCCAAAGCCGGGTGAAACAAGATTTGAAATGACCTTTAATGAAGAATAGAATAAGCCAATGGACAAGCATCAGGGCAAAGGCATGGGAGACGGAAACGGAAAAATAGTCAATAAACATGCTAACTTCAACTATTTTTTTCTATTTACATGGAGGGAATTGTTGACTATAGTTCTCATAGCTGTTTCAGGATTTGCGATATGCTTCGATTTTTCATGGTATTTAAAAAACCAGACCAAAAAGGTTTTGATAGAAAAGTTCAATATAGGTGCCTCAGAACGAGTCAACCTCATCGAGGATGGTCTTTCGGATAATTTGCGGGAGCTTGACGCGATATGCCGATTTTTTAAAACCACATCTTCTATTACAAAGACATAGTTTAATAATTTTGTATTGCCTATTCTTGAAAAGTCCGAATTCGTGTCGATTTCTTGGATTCCGCGAGTGGAACACTCACAAAGAAAATCATTTGAAATTGCAGCTCAAAAAGATGGAATTAAAGGATTCCGTTTAACGGAATTTAACGAAAATAAAAGGTTAGTCAGGGCTGTTGATCATGATCAATACTATCCTGTGTATTACATGGAAACATTCTTAGAGGATAAGAGTATTATTGGTTTTAATATGGCGTCAAATCGGGAATGTTTCTCAGCACTGGAGTTGGCCCGTGACATAGGCAAGCCGGTTGCAACGGAATGTATCATGCTTGCACAGGAGCAGGAAAATCAGTAAGGCATTCTGGTTTTTTTGCCTGTTTACAAGAAGGAAGTGGACACAACAACCATAAAAGAACGTCGAAAAAATATAAAAGGTTTTGTAGTAGGAATGTTTAAAATAGAAGATCTGATAAAAAAGACTCTCAAAAATACAGCATTTACAGGACTTCCATTCCAGATTTTTGACAGCACTGTTCCATCGGAGAAACAATTATTATATTCACATACCTCGAGGCTTGGATTGATTGAACCAATAAACGATCCGGACTTGAACTATACACAGAACATTTTATTTGCAGGACGTATCTGGTATTTTGACATTTATCCTAACCAGGCCTTTATTTCCAAAAATACTAACATAATGTATATTTATGTATTTGTAGCAGGTTTTATCCTTACAATCTTAATGGTTTTTTATTTGTTTCAGCTTTTATCACAACGTTATCGGATTGAGGCGATTGTCCGACAGCGGACAATGGAACTGCGTGAGAGTGAAGAACGCTGGCAATTTGCTCTGGAAGGATCAGGTGATGGTGTATGGGACTGGAATGCAGAAACAAACAAGGTTTATTTTTCAAGTCAATGGAAGGAAATGCTTGGTTTTTCAGATGATGAAATAGGAGATACGTTTGATGAGTGGGACAAGCGTTTACATCCGAATGACAGGGAACATGTGTACGCTGAAATCAATAAACATTTTGAAGGAGAATCGTCTGTATATAGCAGCGAGCATCGATTAAAGTGCAAAGATGGTAAATACAAGTGGATTCTGAACCGCGGCAAGGTCATCAGCAGGACGCAGGATGGCAAACCGATGCGGGTTATCGGTACACATACTGATATTAAAATCCGCAAACAAATGGAAGAAGAAAGATTTGAAAATGAAAAACTTAAAAGCGCCCTTGAGATGGCCGACGCAGTATGCCATGAATTGAATCAGCCATTTCAGGTTATCATAGGCGAGACAGAGATTTTGATGTTTGGGGACAAGGCCAATGATGAACAATCAAAAAGACTTGAAAATATAAAAAAACAGATTATCCGGATGGGCGAAATAACACGAAAGCTGATGACATTAAGAAAATATCAGGTGAAGAACTATGTTGGAACAACCGACATAGTAGGCATCGATAATTTGTCGGACGAAAGCGATAAATAAGATCTATGCTTTCCCGATATCTTTTCCTATTGCTTTCCAAAGGTTTTCTTCCATTTCAGGGGTCAGTTGAGCGGTGCCCTCTGTTTCCATTGCTTTGATCCGTATATCATACATGTTTTCAAGCTGCGGCAGGAGCATTTTAATCTCCGGGGAATTTTCCATTCTTTCATTTATCATATTACGCTGCTCCAGAGCCCTTTCGAAATCTTCTTTATCCACAGGGATGTTGTACAGCATGTTCAGTATTTCCATGAGTCTGACTTTCCCCAGATAATCCTCTCCTAATACAACGTATTGGGGCAAAGATACAATTAGCACGATTGCTTCAATCCCTGATTCTGATGCTTCTTTTGTGATTAGATTTAAAATAGTTGAAGGTCCGTGATAGGCAATAGGTAAGACACCTGCTTTTTTCAAATCCTGAAGCGCTGTTTCTCCCATCCCATATCCGCTGATTAGTAAAGGCCTGGTGTGAGGCACTGTGTCATACATGCTCCCCAGGATGATATATTTCTTTGCTTTGAATTTTTTTAAAAGCTTCAAAACAGAACTGATATAAAACTCCGAATTGGCATGGGGTTCCAGGAGACGAAGCAGAAGAAGGTCATTTTCTCCTTCTCTTCTTACATGGTTAATTGTTGTATTTGGAATTAACAGATCACGAATACCATCTTCAAGGTGGATAGTAGGCCGGTATCTTGTAAAGTCGTAAAAGTGGCCTGGTTTGAATAGTGTCCCAAATTCTGTTGCCCCGAATCGTGTCTCCAATTCGTTCAGGATCATACTTCCGACATTGTTAACATCAATCCATGGCTGAAATGTGGCCAGGACGTATGGTTCGTTACACTCCGGTACAGGATCGTATAATTGAAAACATCCTATTCTCACTTAAAACCCCTCTTGTATTTCATTAACAAATTATAACAGATTAGTCTTCATCTTAGATAGTATTTCTTCACTCTGAAAAGATCTGAGCCGTGAAGGTATAGATATTTGTTCCCTTTTCTTTCCAGGCATTCGTGGGTAGACCGGCCTTACGGCACGTCTGTTTCAGGAACTCTTCCCTGTTCCACCTCTGCTCTGTTGCAACTTGCGGGAGTAGAAGTCCCGAGTAATTTTCTCTGGTTATATATAGCCCATGTTTTCCTGTTTCAACTTCATCCGGGCTGTTAATCAGTTTTAACGGGCTTAGAACAGATATTTCAATGTGGATGTCTTTTAGTTCATTACTGGAAACAGGCTGGAAACGGGGATCTCTGCTTGAAGCTGCAACGGCCATTTCCGAAACTGTCTTATAGAGTTGTTCAACGGCCACAATAGACCCTATGCATCCTCTCAGCTCACCTTTTTTTGTGAGTGTAACAAAGGCGCCTCTCTTCTCAAGCAGCCTGTCCTTCTTTATCTGGAATCTTGGGATATTCCCATTTGCAATATACTCATCCATGGTTTTTCTTGCGATCATAAGGAGTATTTTTTGTTCTTTTTTATTGAGTGCATGGCTGTCGACAGGACAATAGAAGGCGACCGCACCGTACCCGACAACGCGATCCTTATCTCCAGTAACATCCCCGGAATTGGCATAATGCAGAGTCTTTGCTTCGGCATTCAGCGCTTTTGATGTCATCAGTAAAGCAATGACCCCCTGGGCACCGCACAACTCATACCCTCCATTATTTAAACCATCAAGTAGCCTATCCGTATTAAGCGCCTCTATTTCCTTTAATGCAGGCTCATCCATCCGATTTGCTTTATTGTATGTGTGATAATGAGACATGTCCGATGAAACGACGATAAGTGTGTCTTTCGGGTTTTGTTTCAGCATCTTCACGAGTGCATAGGAAAGTGTTTTGTAATCATTAGTATCAATTGACCCGATAAGTAATGGAACGATCCTGAAGGATTTTAATGTTTTTTGTAAAAAGGGCAACTGGACCTCAAGGGAATGTTCCTGTTCAAATGCAGGAGAAAAGACCTTGATGGCCTTGCACTGCTCCATAATTGTTTGTGCTGCCTTCTGATCTACCTCCACCTTGCCCAGGGGTGTTGCCCATGTGCCGGAAGGGTAGATGGAAATACCTCTGAAGGGCATTCTGTGGCTTGAACCTATAATAATGACTGTTTTATAGGACCTGCCTTTCAATTGACTGTATGCATATGCGGCAACTTGACCGGAATATTCATAACCAGCATGGGGGACCACAATGCCCATCAAAGGAGCATTTATCTTTTCACATTTTGACTCTGCTTCTTTTAAAAAGCTGTCTATTTTCTTTTCAAGCATACCTTTATCTGCCGGATAAAAAGAACCGGCATAAACCTGTTTTCTTACTTTTTGTGATCCTTCATCAGCCATAGCCAAAGTAGGGGAAAGGAATAAACATATAATAAACGCTGTTATTCTAATGTTTTTAAAATTAAAAATTAATAATTCAAAATTAAAAATTGTTCTTAAGCGTTCCATATGCCCCCTATCTTTTCATCGCAAAATTTACACTTCCCTGATTTCATATTGTTTTCCAGCATGCTGTATCCGGCCCTCTTAATTACTATTTTCCTGCATTTTGGACAGTAAGTGTTTTCCCCTGGGTGTCCTGGAACATTCCCGATATAAACGTAGTGCAGACCTGTTTTTAATGCAGCTTCTCTTGCCTTTTCAAGCGTGCTCACAGGAGTAGGAGAGACGCCTGTAAGTTTATACATTGGGTAAAACCGTGAAAAATGCACAGGCGTATCAATTCCGGTATTGTTTTTTAACCATTCACACATCTTTGTAATCATCTTCGGATCATCATTGTAACCTGGAATCACAAGGTTGGTAATCTCTACCCATATTCCGGATTTTTTTAATGTTTTTATCGTTTCCAGGACAGGGTCAAGCTCTGCCTCACAGACCTTGTTGTAAAAATCCTGACTAAATCCTTTTAGATCAATATTTACCGCATTAAGATATTTGCAAAGCTCTTTTAACGGTTCCGGATTTATATAACCGTTTGAATGAGATACGTTCAGGATGCCCTTACTTTTTGCTGCCCTTGCTGTATCAAGCATGTATTCGAAAAAGTTTGTCGGTTCGGTATATGTATAGGCAATGCTTTTGCAGTTGTTTGCCTTTGCCATGGAGGCAATGTTATCAGGCGGACTGTAACGGTTTTCAGTTTCAAGGGGGGAGGACTGTGATATCTGCCAGTTCTGACAGAATTTACATCTCAGGTTGCAACCAGCGCTGGCGATGGAAAGGCTGAGACTTCTGGGGAGCACATTAAAAAAAGGTTTCTTTTCAATAGGGTCAATATGGATGGCGCAAGGTAGGGCATATCCGAGTGAGTAGAGCTTTCCCTTTATATTTTTTCTTGCACGGCAGAAGCCTGAACCGCCTTCCGGGATGGTGCATCCTCTCGGACAAAGCTGGCACCATACAACCTGCTTTTTTTCATCATATTTTTCATAATACAGGGCTTCTTTTAAAGGATTACCATTACTGCCGGAGAGGATCTCCGGTTTTGTGTTCAAAATAAGCGGGGTAATACAGGCTATTTTTATGAAGGTCCGTCTGCTTAGCATAACGTACGATAAATTATACTACTTTTTGTATGTTGTTAACAATAGCACTAAGCTGCTTATTTTTAATGTGATAAGTACGATACACCCATTCAACAAGCCAAGCACGGGAAGTAGTATCACCCCGCCCGTAATCCCTCCGATCCAACCGCCAAGAAGGTCTGCGCCGTATAAAACCCCGGCAGTTCTGCCTACACTGATTGTATGATACACCTTGTTTGCCAGGGGAAATTCCATACCGGCCAAAGCACCTGATATAAATAAAAAGAAGAAAAACATTGCCCGTATGAATAGGGGGCTAAAAGTGATGGCAGAATCAAGAAAAAGAAATACCAGGAAAAGAATAAAGCAAAATAGAGCAATTATTGCCTCTGTATAAATGAAAGTGAGAAATGTCTTTTTGATATGGTCCAGGAAAAGTATGACAATGAGGCTGCCGGTAGCCATGCCTACCATGAAGGCTGTTATTAGAATGCCGATTTCATGGAAAATATAACCATAAAATATCTGAAAACTAAAGAGGAGGATCAACTCAAGGATCATCGCGGTAAAGCCGGTAGTCGCAATGGTATAAATAATTGCTGCCCCGCTATATTTTCTCTGAAGCAGAAAGAACGTCAGAAAAAGTGATGCTACGAATACAATGGAAACAATGATGTTAATCCGCTTTACAAAATCGAAAAATGTTTTCAGATACGGGGAAAAGAGCAGGTTGATGTATGTAACATGATAAAAAAGCCCCTTCGGAGAAAAATCTTTATTAAGCGAAGCTGTTGTGCCCTCTATGTTGGATTGAAACCAATTACGCCAATTTTCTTTAAAGCGGTAGTTCAAATGTGATAAAGTGATTAGGTATGTCTTTATCCCGTATTCCTTAAGCCTGCCATAAAGAAGGGCAGGGGAGATTAGGGCAATCTCCGGGGCTTCTGATGCCATAAAAAGGTTGAAATCGCCCGGCAGTATATATACATGAGAGAAAACAGTTTTAATGGTATGTATAATACTTACGTTAAGTTCCTTCAATTCCTTGCTGTAATATGTGAGAGAACCTGTCAAAGTTATTGTAAATATACCATTATCATTTAATCTTGCCTTTGCTGCTGCAAAAAATTCCTTTGTGAAGAACCTGTTTGTCTGAAGCGTGTAAGGTGGGGGCAAGCCAAGGAATATCATATCGTATTTTTTCGCCATTTCTGTTAAAAAACGCTTTCCGTCAATATAATAGAGATTAACAAGGGGGTTATTCAGTTCCCTCTGCGTCAGCGGAGTGGAAAAAATTCGGATGACTGTTAGCAGCATTGGGTCCCTTTCAACATAATCTATATTTTTCACACTGGGATATTTAAGCAACTCATTTATGATGCCACCTGCACCAGCGCCTATGATGAGTATGTTTTCCGGTAAAGGATGCGCAAGCATAGGAAAATGCACAAATTCTTCCACAAAGGTGATGTCGGGAATTGGCGTTGTGAGGGCAGGGATACCATTGGAGAAAAAGGTATATTGACTGTCATTCTGAGTAACGACGATGTTTTGATAATGGGAGTTCCCGTAGTATATCATGTTCTGATCAGGCCATTGTTTTTTCAAGGCAAGGTTGTTTATCTTCTCTGTTCCGTTGCCTGCCAGAAGTACACCTGAGACAATAAACAAACATATTGAAAGGGTTGTGATGATGCGATTTTTTGAAAGACCTGTTGAAAAAGAGAAGAATGAACATACCAACGTACTAACAATGGTAACTCCAATAGCTATCTGAAAAGAGTTATAATAAATGATAAGCAGATAATTAACTGTCAGACCCCCGACAATTGTTCCGAGCATTTCGATAAAGTAGACCTTTCCCGTTGAAACAGCGCCTTCTCCTGTGATTTCATTGTGAGTTGAACAGGCGCTTGTAAAAAAAAGACCATGAAGAAAGCCTGTAGGCAGGAAAATAATGACGGAGAAATAGAATGTCGGCAATAATCCTATTCCCACACCAGGATCGATGCCGGCAACTGTTTTAAATATTCTCGTGACGTATATGCTCACTGGAAAAGATACTGAAAACAGGATTATTGATAATATGAGGGCCTTCATACTATTGTTTTTATTCAATCTCCCCCCGAAGAAAGACCCAATGGCCTCCCAGATGACCCAGGACCCTATGATAACGCCAATGGAGAATTCATTTCCTGAGAAGAGAATCAGCAGTTCTCTCAGAAGGACTGTCTGGGCAATAATCCCGCCAATGCCGCCGACCAACAAAAGCGTAATAAAATAGGAGAGTTTTCGATTAAACATTATTCTATATATTTAATTCGATTTATCATTATGCAAGGCAGTTTCAAGCATCTCTGAATACATCGATTGTAACGTTATGAAACAGGAAATACAAATATTTTTTACAATTATTCCTTTATATTTATATGGATCTGTTTTTATCAAGCTATGACAGGCAAAAGGGCTGCATTAAAGAAGGGTAGGGTAGTAGATAGAAGCAATTTTCGGGATATCAGATGCAATAATAACCGGCACGTGCATAAATCAATACTTTGTCAGGAACATACAAGTTCTTATTTAAGAGCGAAGATGACATTTTTTGATTAATAGCTGAGGAATCTTTTTTGGATATTATATATATTTATTTTTTCTAAAAATCTGGTATGATAATATTTCATGGAAAACATAAAGATAAATCTCGATAACCTTATAGCTTTTTTCTTTGTAGCAAAGGAAAGGAGTTTCAGCAACGCAGCATTACAATTGTTCCTTACACAACCTGCAGTAACCACCAAAATAAAATGCCTGGAAAGACAATTCGGTGCGAAGCTTTTTATAAACACGGGTAAGCAGCTCCAACTTACCGATGTTGGCAAAGAGATCCTCCCCATAGCCGAGGAAATATATACTAAGTCAAAGGAATGTGAAAATGTTCTATCATCATATAATAGTGGAGGCAGGGGTGTGTTACGTATTGGCGCATCAAGGTCTCTTTCCCAAACATACCTACCATTGTTGATAAACATTTTTAGCGATCATTATCCGAATATACAGATAAGCATTACCGAAGGTACTTCATATGAAATCATTGAAAAGATAATGCAATTCAAAGATAATATAGGCATTATCCCCAAGGTTCCCATAAATGATAAAATTACGGCCCTTACGATATCGAGCGAGAAGATTGAGTTTGTAGTTAGTGCCAAGAATCCGCTTGCCCAACAGAAGCTTATATCAATAGATGACATGCTGCAGCAGCCCATACTTGTTGCAGGAGAAGGTTCTGCTACGAGGCTGGCTCTTTTGGAATTTTTTGATAAATACAAGGTAACCCCACATATTGTTTTTGAAGCAGAAAATCTGGAAATGATAAAAAAATATCTTTTAACAGGCAGAGGCATGGCGCTTATGTTCCCGGCAGTGGCCAAGAATGAGTTAGAGAAAGGTCAGCTCAAGATATTGAGTATGGCCGATATCAATATATGTATAGATGTACAGCTTATTTTTCTTTCAGAACACTTGTTGAGCCCAAGTGCCAAAAAGCTTATCGAAATTATTCACACGACCTTTGCAGTGTAATATCCTTTAATCGGCGGCTACATATAAATCCAGAGCAGTGTCGGGTTGCCCCAAGCAAACCGTCGTGAGGCAGGCATCTCATTTAGCTCACATGGTGAACGAGAAGTGGAGCGTCACCCGCCCAATTCGTGGGTGAGAGAGGGTGGCTCCGACAGCTCTGCTGTTGGAGGGAGCGACACAAGCCCCGGTAAATGAAGCTGCCGGAGCGTAATGAGCGTATTTATTGGAGATAGTCCGATACTGATAAATTATCTTAATTGGAAAATATGGTATAGATTGGAGACCAGACCTGATGCGGATAAGAACCAGAACATGATCTCCAACCATTGCATATAATGTCACATTTTATGGCTGCCAGTTGTCATATTTCTGATCCAAGATAGGTGCCATGATCTTATCGAACTTTCCATTTGCTTTCAGCTTCTTTATGATATTGACCAATATCTTGTCCACCTCTTTGCCTTTTTCACCGAGAGGCAGCAGCGCCTTCACGTCAAATTTCTTGTATTCCCACCTTTTGATGTTCTTAAGCCCGAGTTTCTTGAGGCCCATATCTGTTTCAGGCATGGCCATTACCCAGCCGTCTACTCTTCCTATATCCACTTGACTCAAGACTGGGAGAGCCAACTATATTGGGTATCGGGCCATCCAGGATATACTTAACGCCCACATCGGTCTCGATTTTGTACTTGTTCAAGTTTGTTGGGCTAATATCTTTATTGTTTTTGTTTGTACAAAGGATAAACATAACCTTGAATATCACATCGGTGGAGTACTGAAAAAGGATTCTATTGGGATTGGTAGGTGTTATGTAGGGCATGTGAAAATCTGCTTTTCCCTTTTCAACATTTTCAAGAGATCTCAGAAAAGGAAAAACACCTAACAAGGTAATTTTCCCATCTCTATACTCCTCGGCCATTGCTTTCACAAGATCAACGAGAATTCCTTTATCCTTTGTCTCTGCAAGTGGAGGGATATAAGGCAGACTTACCGTTAAATCCCTTGCTTGCGCCTGTCCAAGAATAATGCAAAAAAATAGAACTGCCAGAATAAAACATTTACCGGCTTTGATTATCTGTAAAACCCCTTTTTATATTATTAGATGGAAAGCCAAGGTTTTTCCACATTTGTAAAAAACGTATTAGTGAAACACGCCCCTCCGGAGCGATTTGTTACTGACTAACTTTAATGAAAAAGATAAAAGTATAAAGGTCATTCATATTGCAATAATTCTTCGATTTCTTTTCAATTTTCTGTCACATAAACATGCTGTAATTTTGTTGCTCATAAGCTTGCCGAACCTGCCTATAAATATAGGCAGGTCACATTTTGTTATTATCGGAATATCGAACACTCCATTTTTTGTGAAATTTTTCAAGGGAGGAGACGGCCAAAAAAATAATTTTTTGGCCGTCTTTGTGGTGGTGTATTTGGGTGTTCAAGCTGAGATGTAGGAATATGTTTTAGGGGCTATTTTATATTCCTCCAGTCAAGTTTTTTAATCCTGTAGTCATACTTTTTATAAAATATGGTATTTCTACCCTTCTCGTTGGAGCCATTATCCTGCTTTGAAAATTCATAATATATTTTGATTTTAATTCTCTCATAAGAGCCCTATATTCATCTGTATCGATAGCCTTGGCAATCTCCTGTAAGCCAGGGCTACTGCCTTCAGAAAGAATGAACGGACCTGAACCGATGACTGCCTTCCAGATATTCGTTATCTTTATTCCTAACCGTTCCATTTCTGGAATGAACTTATCACGGACAAATATTTTATATTCATCGACCATACCTGGAATAATGTCAAAATATTGATTAAATTTCCACATACCAAACTGGATATCGTATTTTTTTACTTCAATTGGACCATAAGATACATAGAGTCTACTTGAATAGTTCAATATAAGAGGAAAAAGCTGTTCAAGAAGTTGAGTATATTCAGCAGAAGTCACAATTTTTTGGAAATCCTCAACATTTTCTGTTGTGGATATGGCGGCTATGTGTGGTCCTGCCCCTACTACCACGTAAAAACCTCCGACAACTCTTAGTCCCAGTTTCTCCATAACAGGCATATGGGTGTTCATAATGAAATTTTCATATTCTTTTTCCTTGTTCTTCATAACACCCCAGTGTTGTACAAAAAGTATAGCCATAATACCTCCCTATTAAAAAATTGGTAAAATTATAGGATCAGAACTCGCAGTGACCTCATCGGCATTCAGAACGCAATCCATCCATTTAACCGGATTTAACCTTAAAAAAAGTCATTTTTATATAAATGTGAACCTCCTACTTTCTAAAGAGTTGAAGCATAAGGTCTGCTACATAAGCTTCATCCTTTCCAGCTTCTTTCTTTGTATATTTTGCTGCTCTGGCCTGCACCCAGAAAATATTTTCAGGAAAAGAAAACCGTTTATCCGTTACCCATTCCATATCCTGGGGGAAACCGAAATATTTTTCAACTTCCTTGCCAATCCTTACTATCTCGAGTATTTCATTATCATCAAGACAAGGTGTTTTTTTAAGAGTTTCAGGTATTTCTACGATTATCGTCCCTGTTTCTCCAAAGACAACCATCTTTGTTTTTTCAGCCACAGATCTTGATTCTATTGCCATATCAATTTTGTTTATTATAAAAGAGTCAGGCGTTATATCACCACTGACAACACTTTCTCCAAGACCAAAGTTACCCTCAACTATGGTACGATCGAGATCACCGGCGCTTGGCAGGACTGTCAGAGTAACGCCTGCACTGTTTGCCTCGATCATCATGATCACCGCAATACCGATAGGCGCATATGACATCGGCATGTTGCTTTTCAGCCTGAAGACGATTGCCCGTGTTGTATAGGCGCTTGCCCAAACCTTCTTCACATTCCTGATGATCTCAGACTCACCGCTTATGTTCAGATAGGTTTCCATCTGGCCAGGCATACTTACAGCCCCGCTTGATCTTACTGCACAGGCTACATCAGGAATGCCAACCTTCTTTTGAAGCCCCGTATAAAATTCACCGATCTGCCTTGCCATGTCCGGGGGCATTTCACATTCCTCGATAGCCTCCCTTATTGTTGCGCTCATTTTTATCATCCTGTCAATTTCTTTATCTACATCAAGACCTGCCTTTGTTTCCTTTTCAACTATATGGTCAACCTTTTCCTTTAGCCCTGATTGTTCCATAAATGTTTCATAGGCTTTTACGGAAAGAGCAAATCCATAAGGCACACGAAGGCCGATTTTTATAAGCTCTCCCAGGTTTGCACATTTGTTCCCCACAACTTCTCTGTAATCCTTGGATAGTTCGTCCAGCCAATATATTTCTTTCATATCCATAGCGCTCTCCTAATAAGCCACCATCCCGAACAGATTGGTACGGCCAAAAACACAATCAAGGATTAAAGGCCGAGGGGCCAGGCGATGAGCCTGGACCCTCTGATCCTTAAATTCAAAACATCCTTTCAAGTTTCATCCAATCCATCGAATGGAAGCATTCCTTTCGATTTATCTCTTGTTGTTAATGCTACTTGTCAAGAATGTATACTGCACCCATATTTGCGTCTACTCTGATTCTCATCCCGTCTTTCAGGATCTTGCTGCCCTCGAAGGTATTCATCACAACTGGTATGCCGAATTCCCTGCCAACGATAGCGGCATGCGAAAGGCTTGCACCTCTGTCTACCACAACGCCTGCCAGCAATGAAAAAACAGGAGTCCAGCTTGGAGATGTAGTAGGCGCTACCAG
The DNA here is from genome assembly GCA_026388275.1 of Pseudomonadota bacterium. Taxonomy (NCBI): domain Bacteria; kingdom Pseudomonadati; phylum Pseudomonadota; species Pseudomonadota bacterium. The sequence continues at coordinate 7,029 of JAPLKB010000061.1, read as the reverse complement.
AATATCACCCTTAACGATCTTTGACAGCTCTTCTTCTTTCCAGATAACCTTTACAGTACCCTCAGCTACACCGGGTGAACCGCATACACCATATAGATCAGCTTTCAGCTCAGGTCTTGCTACAGGCATGGTACCCACGACTACCTTCAGGGCGATAGGATCCATGGATCCCACAAGTCCTCCCATTGCATCCTCAAAAGTAAAACCTTCCTTCATAAATGCTGGTGGATTGTCTCTTGTACCCCACTCCTTCCAATCCGCCTTTCTGCGGTCTACAATCGGCCTGAGATTAAACATGTCAGGGTTAATGCATGCCTTTCTTACCTCATCGGGCATCAGGAAAAATATGTCATCAGTGGTTTCGATCGTACCTAATTTTGCAAAGCGTTTTCCAACACCTACGACGCTCCTTCTGACCATTGCATGTGCATAAAGATCAAGATAGTGGTTATGTTCTTCGCTGAACCAAGCGCAGTTCTGTGCAAGCCTTAGAAGTGTCGTAAACCAGCCTCGCTGTTCGGGGGCTATTTTTTCAAGCACCTCTTTTTCCGTTGCTAATCTTTCGGCTTCACGTTTCTTCATTTCTTCCTCAAGGTTGTAGACAATGCCCTTCTCAAGAGCCATTTTTATCACATTAAAGGCAGGCGTCGGATCCTCGAGCCATGTGGGGACATTGATTTCCGCCATCCTCTCCAGTCTCCACCCTGCTTCTTTTTCCATGAAATCATCAAAGGCTTTGAGAAATTCCTGTCCGTTCTGCGTTGCATTGAGGGCACTTCTCATATTTGAAGCAGCCGAGGAAATAAATACATCCTTGAGTCCCATACTTACAGCTTTATTGGCCAGATCAAAGAGGCCTTTATCTACCTGGAAACTCTTATTGTCGAAACCGCTTGTGAGTTTGTGAAAACGAGGGTCTGTATCATTAAAGCCGAGAAGTTGACTCGTCATCTGTTCAAAAAGTACGAAAGCAGTATACACACCGTACATCATATACATGTGTATTTCCCACATACGCATGCAGACATTAATTGTTCCTTCAAAATTCTCCAGAAGATCTATATTGGAGGCTGTATCGAGATTGATCTTCAGCGCATCGTACTTACCCACAATCTCTTTCACAAAACCGTCCCACAGGCCTTTGAAATCCTGGATGAAAGGCATAATTGCAGTCTTGAAACGCTCCTCACGTGCCTTTTTTTCCTCAGGGTCCTTTACTATGAGTAGTGCAAGATACCCCCCTCCGTCCTTAAACCTCCAGTCCCATCCCTTAACCGTGGGTAATGAAAGTTTTTCTGCGCCATACTGCATGCCATGCCTGCAGAAATGTATCCAGAACCAACCGAACATAGGTGTCCATGGCGGGACAGAGTGCGTAGCATCCAGAAACCAAGCCGGCGAAACCTCAAAATCTAATTTTTCATCAAACTCAAGACCTGGAACACAATCATAAATCTTCATGAATCCTCCCCTTTTTTATTTTTTTTGGTGCATTGCTCTTTTTTAATGCATTGCCTTTCCTCCATCCACAAGGATGGTTTGTCCGGTTATGAAATCTGCTGAATCTGATGCAAGAAAGATAGTAGCTCCTACGATATCTTCTGCCACCCCGAGTCTTTTTAGAGGTGTTTTGGATGTATCGTACTTTGTGACATCTGCAATTGTGCGGCTCGCTTCTGTGTCTGTGAAACCTGGTGCAACTGCATTGACACAGATGTTATGCGGCCCGAGTTCAATGGCCAGAGCCCTGGTCATCCCAACAATAGCGCCCTTTGTTGCCACATAGTGAACAAAACCATGGGAACCAGTAAAAAAGACTTCTGATGTGAGATTGATAATCTTCCCTTTTCCTGCCTGCTTCATAAAAGGAAAGACTGCAACCGTGGGAAGCCAGGAACCTTTAACATTTACTGACATCATCATGTCCCACTCTTCATCGCTTATTTGGTCGAATCCCTTACGTTCAACACCATAGTAGAATGCCGCATTGTTTACCAGGATATCAATTCGGCCGAATCTCTCCATTGCAAATTTTGCCATTTTCTCTGTATCTGCTCTGGATGTCACATCAATTTGGAGATACTCCGCTTCAGATCCTGCTTCTCTCACTGCTTTTACTGTTTCTTCCAATCCTTTCATGTCTTTACGGGTAACCGCTAAAACCTTTACTCCTTCCCGGGCAAATCCTTCACAAAACGCCCTTCCGAGTCCTTTAGCGCCACCGGTGACAATCGCAACTTTTCCCTTCATATCTAACATTAGTATACCCCCTTTCTTTGAATTTAAATACATAAAAATTAAAATATTGTATACAGATTTTATTCAACTTTTACAATAATATTTCCTTCATCCATCCCCAATTCTCTTGCAATCGGTTTACATTTTATCTTCAACATATAAATTGCTTTCTTATCAGGTATCTCGCCGCGTAAGGCCTCGTAACTTCCTGTACCTTTGGCGATAACAAGGTCACTCGATTTAAAGGCTGCTTCAGTTACTTCATCCATTTCATTTGGTGCCAGAAAACCGGGAACAGTCAAAATTTCATCAACAAGCCCATCAAGACCGAAGGCACGGGCATCAACCATGGTGGCATCTTCAAAAAAGGTCTGTTCTTTTACCACGAGAGTTATCCTGGGACCAGCATCCTTTATCAGGCGCATAACAAGTGAGTCAAAACCGATTTCACCTGCATTGTCTGTTACATAAAATACATGGCGGGCATTCTTAAGTGTCCCGAAAAGGTCACCTACTACAGCCTTATCAGCATCTCCGTGATGCATCAAATCGCGTATTTCTTGAAAAGTGTAAGGGCTTGAAGGCGCGTTCAGAGGGGCAACATTGGCGGCAGCGGCAAGAAAACAGGCCTTTGCCATTCTGCCTTCCAGCGTTTTTTCTTTATTTATGTATTCCATAGCTTCAGGCAGGATCTTTTTTGCATTTTCATTGCTTTTCTGCTTAAGATCCTCATAATGTTGGGGAAGCCCTTGTGCTGAATAAAAAACAGCATGGACTGTTCCATTGCACAGGGAACCAACGTTAGCTACTGGTGATACATCGCTGAGCAGTACTCCAACTATTTTTCTGACTAGGAGAGTTGCTTCACCTTCAGGGGTATACGGCGCCGTCCTTTCAAATACCCAATGAACAAGACATGCGCCGCATTCCGAATGAGGTTTCATATGTTATACATTTTCACTGCTGAATCATAAGTTTTTTCAATCTTCTACCACCCGCGTTCTTCCCAAGGTTTATATTTGAGATTAAAATCATTGGCAATAGTCTTGTAACATGCATAGCTGCTCCCGCGTCCTATACCATGTGCAGAGTGTGCTGCCGAGGAACAGAGATAGTAATTCTTTAAAGGCAAACGATATCCGGATATTTCCGGGAACGGTCTCAACCTTCCGGAGCATTCATAATGGGCATCTAATGCACCCCAACCACCCTGTGGCATACAAGGATTTCTGTTTACTACATCATCAGGGGTGGCGATCCATGCAGATATAAAATTCTCCATATTAACGTTAGGAGCATATTTACCCCACTCTTCGACCATCCTGAACTCGATCTCCTTTTTCATTTTTAGCCATTCTTTCTCTGAAAAGTTCCTCCATGGGCAGGTAAACTCTTCGACAAGAGCTGCAAACCTGCCGGCTGGGGCACGGGTCTTGTCCCACTGAACATCAGGCGCAACGAGGAGATACAACTTGTCGGAAATACCTTTTGCCCACCGATCCCTCTGGTACTGTCCGCTCAGGAAGTACTCGGGGTTTGCTTCACCAAAGTACAATCTCGGGACCATGCCAAGTTCCGGATTCTGAGGATATTTTGGCGCCTCCATTAGGGCAACATTACCCCATAGAAGCTGGGTTCTCTCATATGCTTTATCATCAAGTGTAGGGGGTTTTTCTTTAAGCTTCTGGCCTCTTGCCCACAGATCAGCCGGCCAGTTTTCCTTACCAGCCACGTCCATTGTAAGTTCTATACTTAAATCACTAATTACGATATCGGCCATAATTCTATCGCCGTTTACCAATTCTATTCCGGTTGCCTTTTTATTGTCACTCAGTACCCTCTTTACCTCGTTAAGAACGAAGAATTCACCGCCGTATCTTTCAAAGGCACGAAGAAGTGCATGGGTAATACTATGAGTTCCACCGGTTACGATTGCTGCGGCATCTACTGAAAGAATGAGACCCAAGGCATGAATATGCCAATATGGCCCAGGCCTGTCCTGTGGAAAGAGACCGTTTGAAGTCTGAATTGCCCTCATATAAAATGTCTGCATTTCAGGACTCTTGAACATCTTCGTAGCAATTTCACCAACTGTCCCTAACGCGATATCACGATCAAGTCCATCAACCGGGTCATCAAAAAGCGCTTCAAGAGGGTCAGGTCCATTACCCCATTCTTCCGGGCCCGTGTAGCGGTACAATCCAAATGCCTTTCTCCACTTGTTTTTAAATCTTCTTATAACATCTTCAACAGTGTTTGCATCATCTTTATTGATTTTTGCGATTTCTTTAATGGTATAATCAGCAGCTTCCTGAGAGAACTCTGCCCTTCCTGTAAGAGGATCAACAACAGGGAAGATCGTCTTGCCCAGTATATAGCTCCCGTCAGGATAAATCCACGCCTCATTGTTCTCAGGAAAAAGGTAGACCAGTCCGTGATCTCTCAGGTCAAAATCACTATATGCCGGGTTTGTATAAAATCTGGTAAAATGCGCGCATACATTCTGAATAAAACCGGGTACCGGCAATTCTTCGCCGCAGGCGCCACCACCCATCTCATGCCACCTTTCAAACATAGCCGTTTTTAAACCGGCTCTTTGCAAATAGCAGGCTATGATTGTAGCGTGGTGTCCACCACCTACTATAACCGCATCGTACTTTTTGTCTGCCATAAAACCCTCCTTATTCTTATATCTTCATTAAATTCATGCCCTTGTTGGTATAGTACCGGGTCCAGGTACAGCGCCTGGTCCTTTTGCTGCTTTTCCTGCCTCTGCTTTAGGGGCCGGTGCATGTGCTTCTGATACGTCCCCGTACACAGGATCTTTTGAAAAAAAGAACTTTATGCCCTTGAGTATGAGTATTGGGTTCGTTAATATTATCTTAATCATCTTCCTCAAATCAGATGGATCCAGAAATCCACGTACAATCCAGTGTACAGGATGAATAACCTCCATCATCAGAATCATACGCATGGGTTCAGTGGTCCCTTCCTGAGGTTCTTCTAATGTGGCTGGTACAATGTGCGTAGCCAAAATATTTGAAACTTTAGCCTTGAGTAACGTCCTTCCTAAACCGGTTGATCGCATAAACATGGTATCCTCCTTATATTCCAGTTGCTAAAATAACCCTAAATCCCTTGCTTCTTTGACGCCCCGTGGTTCAGGCCACCATTTTTTAATCTTCAGGTCTTCAGCAATTTTTTCTGCTGCATTAAAGCCGGGACCGTAGGTAATCATGCCGCCTGAGTGGGTGCTTGCCCCGCCCATGTAAAGATTCTTTATGGGAGTATCATGCTGGCAGCAGTATTCATTGGGCCTCATATAACCCATCTGCAGCGGAAGGTATGCGCCTTGTTTAAAGCAACCCTGCTTCATATCAGGAAACTTGTTTTCCGTATCGAGGGGTGTGCTGATATAGTCCCAGACTATGGTATCCTTATTCATATTGGGTGCGTATTTTTCAAGTATGGCTTTGCAGCGTTCTGCATAGGGTCTTCTCATTTTGTTCCAGGCCAGGGGGCCTCCATCTTTCAGATTATAGGGAGCGCACTCCAGGGAGATAAGACCAATGTGTTTGACAAAGCTGCCTTCATGACGATGCATACGGATAGGATCATGAATAGAGGGGAAACAACAGTTAAAACCGCCGTCATGCAGTTCTCCTCTTTTTGATGCTTCAAAGTGATCTACAAGGTCCTGCTCGCTTTCATATCCGATTACATAGATAAGTGCATTCTCAAGTTCCGGATGCTTTTCGAATATCTTGAACTTTGGTTTCTCTGTAAGTGCAAGATGTGTAGTGAAAAAGCTCATATCAGAATAATGCCACTGGTCAAGCCTTGTGATCAGATCCTGATCGAGATGTTCCTTGCCCACCATGTCATAGAAGGTCTGATGGGGGTTAAGGGTGCTGCACACAAACTTCTTTGCCCTGAGAATTGTACCATCTTTAAGTTCAACTCCCTTGGCTTCATTGTTCTCAACAATGATTTTATTTATTTCGCATCCGCTTATTACCCTGCCGCCGTTCTCAGAGATATATTTACCCATAAGATGTGCTATATGGTGAGAACCCATGTGAGAAAGACGGAAATGCCATGCCCGGTTTATCATCAGCGGTACAAGGTATCCGAGACCCTCAAGGTCATAATCAAGACCCCACATAGTGGCACAATAGAGCATCATTGTCCTTACCTTGTCGTTTTCAAACCAGGAATCTATTATCTGTTTTGGTGTGTACCCGGCGAGATCGTCATCCCATTTCGTTGTCGGATGAGTCTCTAACTTTGCCACCTGCTCAAGGCTTGGCATGGGGTTCACATAGCTTGCCGGAGCCAGGAAGAGATCCATGGCTTCGTCTGTGATTTTTACGAAATTCCTGAATGATTCTGCATCAGCCATAGAGAACTTCTCAATACATTTGGCTGTCTTTTCCGGGTCCTTGTACAGGGCCATATAGGTTCCATCCATAAAAGGCATGACAACCTGAAGATCAGGGTAGATCCATTGCAGGTCATACTTTGTCTCAAGTTCGAAATCTCTCATTGGTGGAGCATATTCTACCATCATGTGATAAATGGCATGACTGTCTACAAGCATACCGGGAAGGAGAAGGTTTTCTGTGGCTAATCCACCGCCTATCTCATATCTCCTTTCCAGAATAGCAATCTTCAAGCCTGCCTTTGTCAAATAACCCGCTGCGGTAAGCCCGTTAGGACCGGCGCCGATAATTATACCGTCGTATTCCAATTCTCTCATAATTCCGCCTCCTTTTTTAAAACCATTTTTGT
>JAPLKB010000060.1 GCA_026388275.1 Pseudomonadota bacterium | reverse complement strand
GTTATGGAACAAATCCCTTTCTGGTTAGAGGATTACAATGAATATCATCCCCATAAGGGATTGAAAATGAAATCACCGAGAGAGCACAGGAGAGCATTAGATAAGTTAGAAGAGTGTCCGGTTTAATAGGGGCAACTCCAGTAAGCGCCTTTATCACATCCTGCTGTTTCGCACCGGAGTTCTCAATGGTTTTTTTGAGTTTATTCCTCAACATTTGTATAAAATTCCCCCCCGGTAAAACAGTCATTACCGTGCCTTTTATTTCATAGTTGACCCCCTCCAGTTTTTTCAGCCATTTCCATGATATGGTATAGGGATTGTGAAAGGCAGGAGAAAGTTCTCTTATTTTTCCATAGGTGCGAATCCTGTCGCCGATGTTTAAATCCAGGTTGGTTATGAATGCAACTCTGATATTATTTAGGCTTGGAGGTGTTATAAGCCTGATTGTTTTAATATGTTTTGAAGAATCTGTTATATAACCTTCATAAATTTCATTTTCTTCTGTGAGACCGGGATCGAGAGATGTTTTTTCTGCTGTTACAGTACCGGTTCTTATTATGCCTATGAGAAAAAAACAGAGAAAAATGAGTATTGCTGCAAATCTGTTTTTTTTATTGATGATTAAAGGAAAAAAGCAAATGGATATAAGAAATAAAATAGATATTATATTCAGGCGGAAATTATATAAAACTTCACAATATATACCACATATAAATGATAATACAGCTATTATAAACAATAAATAAATAACCTTTCAAAATGTTGTCCGTGTATTTTCATTATAATGTTTATAATCATAAGGAATATATCACTTCTCAGATAATAGCACTTGCATTATAAGGATTTTTACAATTTGCCTATTATCTGGTTGCGCCCGTTCTGCTTGGCCATATAAAGAAATTTATCAGCATTTTGAATAAAATCTGAAAGCGGTTGTCCAGGCCATGGTATCAGCGTTGTAACGCCTATACTTATAGTTACATGGTTTGCAACTGAAGAAAAGGCGTAGGGAATATTCATGCCATTTACCTTTTGCTGAATCCTGTTTGCAACCCACATGGCCCCGTTGAAATCGGTATCGGGCAAAATACAGGCAAATTCTTCTCCGCCGTAACGGGCGGCAAGGTCGATTGATCTCCTGATTATTCCGGTAAGGCACTGTGCTATTTGCCGGAGGCAATCATCGCCTATTAAATGCCCATAATGGTCATTAAATCCCTTAAAAAAGTCAATATCCATAAAAATAAGCGATATAGGAGTTCTGCTGCGCATTGCACGGCGCCATTCCTGCTCGAGGAAGTTGTCAAAACGACGCCTGTTGGCAATGCCGGTCAAACCATCTGTTGTAGAAAGGTTTTCCAAAAATTTCTGGTAGTGTTTCAATTCTGTAATATCGTTATATATAGCCAGGATTCGGTTTGAGACCAGCGCCCCCATTTGTACTACATGGCGTATAGAACCATCCTTGCAGGTAACGGTAACTTCGATAGGGGTCATCTCTTTGCCCTGCTTTTTCGCCTCAATGAGGGAATTAAATAAAGAAGGGATGGAATCACGGTAGGCTAAGTCCGGATATGCCAGACGACGCCATTCCTGGATAGTGGGAATATCTTCAATTGTATATCCGAAAAGCTCCTTGAACTTACGGTTGTTATATTCGAGGTTTCCCTTTAAATCACCCCAGGAAATAGCCACAGGCGAAGCATCCATGATGGCCTGAAGCATTTCCCTGTTTTCACGAACAGATTCCTCAGCTTTTTTCCATTCTGTAATATCGCTATAGATGACCAGGATTCGGTTGGAGACCAACGTTCCCATCTGTAATGCATTGCGTATAGAGCCATCCTTGCAGGTAACGGTAACTTCGATAGGGGTCATCTCTTTGCCCTGTTTTTGAGCTTCAATGAGTGAATTAGATAATGAAGGCAGCGAATCACGGTAGGCTGGGTCCGGATATGCCAGACGACGCCATTCCTGAATAGTGGGAATCTCTTCCATTGTGTAGCCGAATAGTTCAAAATGCTTTCGGTTGCTGTATTCTCGGTTCCCTTCAAAATCAGCCCAGGAAATAGCCACAGGCGAAGCGTCCATGATGGCCTGGAGCCGTTCCTTTGCTTCCAGAAGATCGTCAATGACCTGTTTGTGCCCGGCAATTTCTTTTCTTTTAATAACGATTCACCTCAGTAATTATAATTCTAAAATTCAGACATCTAATCGGCACACAGATCATTTCTCAGAGCGTTCCTTTACAGTACAGCAGATACCTTTCCCATCAAAACAAGGCTTGAAGCATCCATTGTCGGAGATGCACAGCGCTGGCCTCTTATCACCGGATTTCCATCGGTTGACGAGGCCGGGTTCTCGGATGAGAGGTCTTGACAAGGCGATATAATCAGCTGTTCCTTCGGCGATAAGCCTTTCAGCGGTTTCAAAAGAGCGTATGCCACCGACAAGAATAAGTGGAACACGAATTTTATTTTTATATTGTATAGCTGCTTTTTCGTAATAGGTCTCGGGCTGTCCTGAGTCAGGTTTAGCTGCACGGGAAGGGATATTTTTGCCTGAAATTATTGTTCCGCCGCTCATCTCGATAGCATCAATGCCGCTTTTCTCAAGCATTGCTGCAATATGGAGCATATCTTTCACAATGAGGCCGTTTGTAAGAAAATCTTCGGAATTAAGCTTGATGAGTAAAGGGAAATCGGGGCCAACAGCTTTACGGATTGCTTCAATAACTTCCGATACAAATCTGGCACGGTTATTGATGTCTCCTCCGTACTCATCTGTTCTCTTGTTAAAAAAAGGAGAAAGGAATTGGCTCAGAAGATAGCCGTGTGCTCCGTGAAGTTCTATACCATCAAAACCTGCTGCCCGTGCTCGAACTGCTGCATTCGAAAAAGCCTGTATTACTTTCTTTATATCGTTTCGGGTCATCTCCTTCCCGACTAAGCCAGATTCTTTTTCCACAGGCGATGGACCCATGGGATCAAGTCCACTGAGAAGTGAGGCTGCGTAAGACCCTGCATGAGCAATCTGCACTATAATCTTCCCTCCTGTCCCATGAACGACGTTTGTCATTTCAGAGAGACCTGGAATCAGTTTGTCAGAATAAATACCAAGTTGCCAAGGGGTAGCTTGTCCTTCGGGACTCACATAGGCATGACCTGTTATAATAAGCCCGATTCCACCCTGGGTAAGTTGTACAGACACGTCGATCAGCCTTGGGGTGACAGAGCCATCATTTGCAGCCAGACCTTCCCATGTAGCTGAGCGGATAAAGCGATTTGCCAACAGCATGTTTTTAATAGATGTTGATTCAAAAAGCCATGGCATTTGTGACCTCCTATTGGATATAGATGCAAAAAATTAATTATCGTGTACCCGCTGAGTTGGGTGGGATGGTAAAAAGGATGGTGTTCCTGTCTGTACCTCTCCTGTATTCTATATTTTTAATCGCTTTTTTCATCATTTTGTTGGACGGTATCTTTCCTGACTCGTAAAAATCTTCCAACTCAGAGAACGTACCGGCTAAAAGCATATTGAAGGGTATCCCTGAGTCCACAATTTCGATAAGTAGTGTCCCGCTGTCATGTATATTAAAGGTAATACGGATATCACCTTTTCCGTCTGGGCAGGCAAAACGTATAATGTTCTGGAGTGCTTCTTCAACAGCAAGCCCTATAGCTTTGTTTTTTTCATCGCTGAATCCTGCCTCCCGTACACGTACAGATACGAACTCAGTAAGAGCGGGTATTGAATTTATATTTGCCGGCTTTGTAATTTCGTCGGGTTGTGCTTCGCTTTCAAATTTTCTTTCCATAAAGTTCCTCCTGGAATATCTCCTTTATATTTTTGTTATGAATTATATGGGTACTATTTTACCATAAAAATTATAACTGCTGTAATGAATTCCTGTTATAGTTAAAGAAAAGACATATTTCGTTTATTTACTTGCAAATGACTTATTACAGCATTATAAATAAATAAAGATGTAATACATTTGTATTTTGATAATTTAAATAGGAGGAGACATAGGATGAAAAAAATATTCTTGTTTATAGTGATCGTAGCATTTGGATTTATGGGTTTTTCATGCGCATCCATAGAGGGAATGAGTGATACAACAAAAGGCGCAGCAGTTGGAGCGGGTCTCGGTGCAATTGCCGGCCAGATAATTGGAGGCAATACTGCCGGTACTTTAATTGGTGTAGCCGGTGGAGCGCTTGCCGGTGCTATTGTAGGGCATGAGATGGATTACAAGAAAGAAAAAGATGCACAACAGCAGAAGCCGGTTTATACAAGTGCAGACCCGCAGCAGCAGCCCCCCGGACAATGGGTTGAAGTGCCGGGACAGTGGATAGGTGGAAAATGGGTACCTGCACATAAAGCCTGGGTTCCGGTTAATCCATAAATTTAGCTTTTATAAACAATCAGGGGGTAAACAATGAAAAGAATCTACTTAGCTTTACTTTGCGGCGTTCTTTTTTTGAGTTTTATATTGATTGCACCGTTATTTGCTGCTGACAATGTATTTAAGGAAAAAGGGTATGGGTATACAATCAATTATCCTCAAGATTGGGTTTATGTCAAAAAATCTTTGCACGAAATAGTTTTTACAAAAAATACCAAAGCGGATGCAAGCACTCCGGTAGTAGGTATTCAAAATTTGTATTCAACAAACGTGAAAGGTGGAAAGTTTAAAGATATAAAAGATGTTATTACGGTTTTTGAGAATCAATTGAGAACAACAAAACATGCTGAAGTTTATCCTGTAGAAACATATACGTATGATAAAAATGGGATGAAAATAACAGGCAAGCAATTCATAGCTGAATATGTTTATAAAAATAATAATTATAAACAATTAGTGATTGTAATCCCAAGAAAGAATGAAGAACTGTTTCATGTCTGGATATACTCTGCGCAGGCTGAACAATACGATAAATATTTCCCTGCTGTCAGAACAATGCTCGATTCATGGATGATAACAGAGTAAAAAGTTTGCGGACTGCAGGTTTCAAGTTCCAGGCTTAAGTGTATTACCTCTTGTATGGAGCTTGAAATCTGCAATTTATTGTCCCGCTATCCATACCCCGAAGTTTGCTTTAAGTCATTGTCTCTACTTTGATACCTTGTGGTTGGCCGAGGGGTAATTCATTTCAGAACATATACCTTCTCATGCTTACGTTCAAAACTAATCCTGTTGAGACAAGAACGGAAAGTATTGATGAGCCGCCGTAGCTGATGAATGGCAACGGAATGCCCACAACAGGAGCGAGATGTATAGCCATCATAACGTTAATGGTAAACTGAAGATATATAATTGTGCCTATACCGAAGGCAATAATTGAGCCAAGCTCATCATGTGCGTTCTGGGCGACTTTTAAACATCGTAATATGAAAGATAAAAACAGTAGAAAGAGTATTATAGAGCCAAAAAAACCCCATTCTTCACCAAAAACCGTAAAAATGAAATCCGTATGATGTTCAGGTATGAACTGAAGTTTATGCTGTGTACCTGCCATATATCCCTTTCCAAAAAATTTGCCCGAGCCGACCGCTATAATAGCCTGTTTTGCATGATATCCGAATCCTGAAGGGTCTGCATCGATATTTATAAAACTGAGAACCCTCATTTTCTGATATGGTTTCATAAGGTAATGCCATGCAATAAAAGGAATAACTGCCCCAACACTGATTAAAAGGGCGTAGGTGGATTTTTTTAAACCCACAAACCAAAGTATGGCAAGAGATGTCAATACAATAATTATCCCTGTTCCCAGGTCAGGTTGCTTCACAATAAGAACAAAGGGTACCAATGTTGCAAGCATAGGCATTGATATATCCCTTAAGCTCAATTTCTGATTCTCCCTCTTTTTTTCATAGAGCATATTTGCAAGGAAAAGTACGAGAATAGGTTTCATGAACTCAGATGGTTGAATACTGATACCGAATACGTTTATCCATCTTTTTGCCCCTCCTGCTATCATTCCTATTATCAAGACAAGCAAAATAAGGGCTATAGCCAACAGATAAAGCCATTTTGAATTGTTTGCTATTAATCTGTAATCGTACTGTATTATGATAAAAATTAGTATAAGACCTATTGAAAATGCAACGAGCTGTTTCATGATAAAACCGTAAGAACCGCTATAAAAAGAAGTGGTTGCGCTGAACATGTTAAAGATGCCTATGGCAAACAAGACAAGACCGTTCAGAATCAGATACCAATCAAGATGGTAGAGCTTTCTTTTATCTATTTTCATGAATCCTCGCTTCTTTAACCTGAGTATTTTCCTTAAAATAGTTTTCAGTAACTATCTTTGCAATAGGAGCAGAAACGCTCGAGCCGTGTCCACCGTGCTCCACAAGGACAGATATTGATATGGTCGGTTCCTCAGCAGGTGCAAATGCGATAAACCATGCATGGTCGCCAAGGTTTTTACCTTTTTCGCCGACCGATTGTGCTGTGCCTGTTTTACCACTCATGTTGATATTCTGGAGACGTGACCCGTATGCTGTGCCGCTTGGCTCATTCACAACCCCTTGCATGCCTTCTTTAACAATTCTGAACACATCTTTTTTGAATTTTGCATTAGCATTCATGACAGGCTCAAATGTTTTTATCGTCTTACCTTCCGAAGATACAATTCTGTTGACTATCTGCGGCTTAAAATTTACCCCTTCGTTTGCCACAAAAGCTGAAAGTTGTACAAGCTGTATAGGTGTTAAACATACTGCACCCTGGCCTATGGAGACCGAGACTGTTTCTCCTTCGTACCATGGCTGGCCGTATGCCTTTTGTTTCCATGCAGTAGAGGGCACAAGGCCATTTATTTCTCCTGGTAGATCAATGCCTGTGATTTTTCCAAGGCCAATTATTTCAGACATTTCATGGATCCTGTCAACCCCAAGCTTTAAGCCCACATTGTAGAAAAAAACATCGCATGATTCCACTATGCCTCTATGTATTGATACGCTTCCATGACCGCCTTTCTTCCAGCATTTAAAAATTCTGTTACCGAAAAAAAACCCTCCTCTGCATGAAAACCCTGTCTTTTCGTTGATAAGCCCTTCCTCAAGTACTTTCATGGCTGATACAATTTTAAAGGTAGATCCTGGAGGATATTTGCCTTGTGTGACCCTATTCAGTAGAGGATGCATCTTATCGGTTATAATATTCTTCCAATCTTCTTTTGTAATGCCTGAGGCAAATTTGTTGGGATCAAAAGACGGTCTGCTTGTAAGGGCAAGGACGGCCCCTGTTTTCGTCTCTACGACAACACATCCTCCTTTTTTGTTTTCAAACGCATTTTCAACAGCAAGCTGTATATCAAGATTTACATTGAGGTATAAGCTGTAGCCTGGAATGGGCTCTATTGTTTCAAGGGTCCTGACTTCGCGACCCATTGCATCGACTTCTACCCGTTTTTCCCCGTCTTTTCCTCTAAGATATGTTTCATAAGCCCTTTCCAGTCCGTATCTGCCTATATTATCCCCTGGCGAATAGTCCTTAAATGCTTTATTTTTTACTTCTTCATCGCTTATTTCCGAAACATAACCGAGCATATGGGCGATCATTTTGCCGTAAGGATAGTTTCTTTTCGGCTCAATCTGGATAGTTACACCAGGAAGATATACTCTGTTTGCTTCAATCTTTGCAACTTCGTCCATGGAGATATCGGATTTTATCCTTACCGGAAAAGAAGGTGGAAAGCTGCTTGCTATTTTCATCTTGTCAATAATATCTTCTCTGTCTATGTTAATCAGTTTAGCAAGACCGTCAACTGTCTGATTGAAATCTCTAATGTCTTCGGGTGTTATATACATGTTGAAAGAAGGTCTTGTGTCAGCCATGATTTTACCTGTCCTGTCATATATAATCCCTCGCGGTGCGATAACCTTTTTTATCCTTATGCGGTTTTGTTCAGATAATTTTCTCATCTCACTGCCCTTCATTATCTGAAGATCCCATAGTCTGATTGCAAGAACGATTATTGTGATTATCAATAACCATTTACAACATTTGTATTTCCTGCTCTCACGGGTTGTATCGTCTTTTACAAAATTTTCCAAGCCGGATCCTCTTTTACTCTATTCTCTGCTGAGAAACTTCATATTTAAAGATTCTATCAATGAGAAAATAAAAATTGAAACGAAACCTGTGAATATAGCGTTTGGAATTATATAAAATATTACATTTAAAATATTGCTTGTTTCACCTTTGGAGAGGATCGATAATACCAGAAACAAAAAAGATTCAATAATCGTTGAACCGCCGCAGATATAAGAGAAACTGTATTTAGAATCAATATAGAGTTTGCTTTTTAAAAAAGTTGCCAGAAGAAATATCGAGAGTTTTGTGAAAATAATAGAACCATTCGGTGCATTTGAAAGTATTTCCTGAAACAGGCTGACAAAAAGGGTTGCAATAAGTCCCGGCAAAGGACCTAAAAAAAAAGTTGTATAAATAATAAAAGGAATACCAAGATCAGGTTTAAAAAACTCAACTGGAAAAAAAGAGATAATAGAAGATTCAATTATTAATAAGATTATTGCTATTATTGTATATACTGATATTTTCATCGTTTTTTTATTATCAGTACTTCATCAAGACTTTTAAAATTATTGAAAGGCATAACATCTATATCTGCAAATATTCCAGGTTTATTTCTGTTTACAGTAATTATGATGCCGGTTTGAAGTCCTTTAGGGTAGATGCTGTCTTTCCCTGAAGTTATTAGCCTGTCGCCGATGGCTGCTTCATCATTTTTCAAAATATATTTCAACTTAAGTGTAGTCTGCCCGGTTCCTTCAAGAATTCCTCTTGAATTTTTTCCTTCTATATAAACGTCAACTGAGGAATTGGTATCATTAACTATCATAACCTTTGAATGCCATTTATTGACTTCTACTGCCTGTCCTACGAGTCCTTTTGGAGTAACGATGGGCATCTTCTCAGCTACACCGGAATCTCTCCCCTTATCAATAATAATGCATCTGAACCAGTTCTTTAAGTCCTCTCCTATAACTCTTGCGGCTATCATTTTATTGGGATTCTGTTCGGCAAGATGCAAAATTGATTTCAATCTTTTGTTTTCTTTTTCCAGCTCAGAAATTTTTTGATTCTCAAGTTGTAATATGCCGAGCTTATTTTTTAATTCGGAATTCTCTTTTTTTGCGTCTAAAAGGTTTACATATGTTTCAAAAAGGTATTTTACAAGATTTGCCGGTTTGCCGATTAATTTTAAAGTAGGACCTACAATTTCACCAGTGTTGTATTTCACTTTTGCATATGCATTTACAAAAAAAGATGTATTTGTAAAGATAAAAAATGAAAATACAAGCACCAATACAGCAGTGATTATTATAATAGAGGTTTTCAATTCTCCACTGTTTTAAAAGTATGTTGCAATCTCTTTAAGAAGGTCCACTTCATCAAGCGCCTTGCCTGTGCCTTCAACAACAGCGGTAAGCGGATTCTCTGCAATAATGACAGGGAGTCTCGTTACCTCTTTAATTAAAAGGTCGAGGTTTCTTAACAGTGCGCCCCCTCCACTGATTACAATGCCTTTATCCACGATATCTGAGGCAAGTTCCGGTGGAGTTCTTTCAAGAGCTATTCTTACAGCCTCTACTATGGCATTTACAGGTTCGGCTATTGCCTCTCTGATCTCTTTTGATGAGATTTCTAAGGTTTTAGGTATTCCTCCAACCAGATCTCTTCCTTTTATCTCTATAGTAAGCTCCTCGCCATCAGGATCCGGATATGCAGAGCCGATATTTATTTTAATTAATTCTGCAGTCCTCTCTCCAATAAGAAGATTGTATTTTCTCTTGATGTATTGGATTATTGCCTCGTCAATTTTATCACCTGCGACTCTTACCGAATTACAGTATACTATGCCGGCAAGACTTATTACTGCAACCTCTGTAGTGCCGCCACCAATGTCAACTATCATATTGCCGCTTGGTTCTGTTATGGGCAATCCCACACCGATAGCTGCTGCCATAGGTTCTTCTATCAAGTAAACTTCCCTTGCACCGGCTGATTCGGCTGATTCTTTGACTGCCCTTTTTTCAACAGGAGTAATGCCTGATGGCACGGATATAACAATTCTTGGTCTTGCATATGATTTTTTGTTATGTATTTTTTGAATAAAATATTTAAGCATTGCTTCAGTTATTTCAAAATCGGCAATAACACCGTCTTTAAGAGGCCTTATAGCAACAATGTTGCCCGGAGTTTTTCCAAGCATTTTCTTTGCTTCTTCGCCTACTGCGATTACCTTCTTTGTTCCTTTTAAGTCTCTATGAACAGCTACAACCGAAGGCTCATTTGATACAATGCCTCTTCCTTTAACGTATACAAGTGTATTTGCGGTACCAAGATCTATAGCCAAATCTTTCGAAAAAAAGCCGAAAAATGTTTCGAGCATTGTTTGCCCCTTTTTTATTTTAATGATTAAAGATGTTGAAAAACCAGATTTATTATACTATTTTAGATCATTAAAATCAATAGAGGAGTGAACATGCTTAGATTTATGAGAAAGTATGCAACGGGTTGGTTAGTCAAGGGATTATTTGGAGTAATTATTATAGTCTTTATTTTCTGGGGAGTAGGTTCTTTCAGGGATAGAGAGAAGGTTATAGCAGAAGTTGGACCGTATAAAATATCTTATGAGGAATATCAGGAGGCATACAAAAATATATTTAATACTTACCGACTTATGTATAAAGATAAACTTGATGAAAATTTATTGAAAGAACTTAAAATAAAAGAAAAGGTAATGGATGAGATTATCAATAGACACCTCCTTCTTTTAAAAGCAAAGGATATGGGCATAAAAGTTTCTGATGTGGAATTTGATGAGTATATAAGGAATATAAATGCCTTTAAAAGGGATGGTAAATTCAGTCAAACATTCTACGTAGAAATTTTGAAAAGAAGTGGTATGGACCCTAAAAAGTTTGAAGAGTCCGAAAAAACAACCCTTACTTTAATGAAAATTACCAATATAATCAGTGATAACGGAATATTTTTTGACGAAGCAGACTTTTGGGCAAGTTATGTAAAAGAAAAGGGCATGGTCAATATGTCTTATATTCAATTCGATCCTTCAGATTATAAAAACAAAGTGGATGTGGATGAGAAAGAGCTTCAATCCCTTTATGAGAAAGAAAAAGGGGCATTTAAAGGTGAAAACGTTTACCAATTGAAATATATCGTGATTGACGAAAAAAGTACTGTTAAGGATGATACTGTTTATATGGATTTGTTAAAATTTAGTGATATTGATGCTTATGGGAAAAAAAATAGTCTGGATGTTATAGATACCGGGTCATTGAAAGAGAGTGAACTTTATAAAAAATTTAAAGATATTAAGATAGAAGAATGGATTAAGGGTTTGAAGAAAGGGGATATATCATTACCGGTAAGAGGTAAATCAAAATCATATATATTTAAACTCATCGCAATAGAAGAGGGAAAGCCCTTTGATAAGGCTGTTATTATGAAAGAACTTAGAGAAAAGATTGTATTGGAAAAGGCAAAGGTGTTCGCAAAAGCAAATGCAGAGGAAGCAATAAGTAAAAAGGCTTTTAGCTCAAAGAATGAAACAGGTTTTATTAATAGAAACAATGTCAACATTCCTAAAATAGGCCCCATACCAGTAGAGAACATTGGTGTTATGACTCTCTCAAAAGATCATATAATGTATGAAAAACCAATTGAAATATCAGGTAAATACTATGTCTTTGCATTTAAGGACGAAAAGGTTCCTGACCGACAGGAATGGGAAAAAAATAAAAAAAATTATTCAAATTATATTGTGGTAAATAAAAAGACGGAATACTTGAAATCTTTTATAGAAGATTTAAAAAAGAAAGAAAAAATTAAAATTAACTGGAAAGATTTTTAAAGACCTTTAGGGATAATTGTAATCCATTATGATAATACTCGGCATAGACACTTCCTGCGATGATACTTCAATTGCATTATTAAAGGATGGGGAAGAAATACTTTCAAATATTGTATCAAGCCAGGTCGATATTCATAAACTTTTTGGCGGCGTTGTCCCTGAAATTGCTTCGAGAAAGCATATTGAATTAATAGATATTATTTTTCGTAATGCAATGGAAGAAGCAAACATTACAGCAAAAGATATTGATATTATTTGTGTAACCTCAGGTCCAGGACTGATTGGCTCTGTCCTTGCGGGTTTGTGTTTTGCAAAAGGACTTTCACTTTCTTTAGATAAGCCGCTTATTGCTGTTAACCATGTAGAAGCTCATGCAATGAGCATTTTTCTTGAGAAAGAAGCATATTTTCCATATATAGCCCTTGTTGTTTCAGGCGGCCATACAATTATTCTGATGCTGGAAGATTATTGCATATATAAAGTGATCGGCAGCACAAGAGACGATGCAGCAGGCGAAGCTTTTGATAAGATCGCAAAATACCTTGGCATGGGCTATCCGGGCGGGAAAGCAATAGAGGATATTTCAAAAAAAGGAAACAGGGAATATGTTCAGTTCCCGAGACCGATGATAGATAGTAATGACTATGATTTCAGCTTTAGTGGTTTGAAAACTTCTTTTCTGAACTATGCAAAAAAAGGTGGTATAACCGATGAAAATATATCTGATGTTCTTGCATCATTTCAGGAAGCAATCTGTGATGTCCTTTCGCATAAAGCAATTAAAGCAGCGAAGGATTTCAATATAAAAAGGATAATTTTGGGCGGTGGGGTTGCCGCAAACAATAGATTGAGAGAAATATTCATTGAAAAAGGAGAGAAAGAACAGTTTGATGTGATGTTCTCATCGCCCCATCTCTGCACTGATAACGGCGCCATGGTTGCAATTACAGGATACCATTATTTTGAAAGAGGAATTACTTCAGAGCTTGATACTAAGGCATTTTCGAGGATGAAGATGTTCTAACTTCAACCGCAGCCCAAATGATTTAAATTTATTCAGGCAGTTTTTAATTTGCGCTAAGCTTATAATCATTATGTTTGTTAATTATGCTGAAAAAAAGCCTTTCACAAAATCTTATTAAAGATAAAAACCTCCTCCGTAAGATAGTTCATTCGGCAAATATTACTAAAGAGGATATTGTTGTCGAAATCGGTGCAGGTCAAGGGGATCTTTCCGCGCAAATTGCAGAAAAATCAGGTTTTTTATATACGATTGAGCTTGATACATCATTTGCCGGTTATCTTGATTTAATTGAGAAACAATATAGTAATGTTAAAGTAATTTATGGTGATTGCCTGAAGATTCCGCTGGCGCAGTTCAGGAAAGAGAAAAATCTCAAAATAGTGGCGAATATCCCTTATAAAATTACCGGACCAATAATATTTAAAATTCTCAGAGAAAGATCGGTTGTTGATAGTGCTTTTTTAACAGTTCAAAAAGAAATAGCACAGAGGATCGTAAGCAATTCTCATTGCAAAACTTATGGAGCGCCCTCTGTAAATTGTCAGATTTTTGCTGACGTTAAAATGCTGTTCTTAATTAAATCAGGGATGTTCGTCCCGCCCCCTAAAGTGGATAGCGCTTTACTCTCTATAATATTGAAGGAAAGTGAAAAAGAAAATGATGATGAGATGATTGAATTTGTAAGGAATTGTTTCCAAAATAAAAGAAAACAATTGAAAAATTCATTTATAAAGCGTTATGGAGAAAAGAAAACAGAGACCCTGTATGCTTTCATGGGTTTTCCTTATTATGTTCGTGCAGAGGAAATTGAACCATCACAGTTTAAAAAAATGTATTACTTCCTGAAAGATATTGATAATTAGTGTCTGTCCGGAAACCAATAGTCTCTCATCCTGAGTTTTCGGATGGAAACTAATTAGATTATTTCCTTGAGACTGCAAATAAAGCCAGGGGATCATCTTTTCTATCGGGTATTGGTTTTTCTATAATTACAGGATCCATTTTTTCAAGCTGAAAAGTTGGTAGAGCGCTCAGATTGGCGATTATGAAACCGTCAGGGTTTTTGTATATAAACTCACTGACTTCTTTGGGATTATTATAAATTATCAATGGGTTTCGCTTTAAATAAAAGATAAGCGCAGAATCTCCAACCTGATAGATTGCAATTTTATTATCGCTCACATTTTGAAGCCGTGCAGCAGTTTTTTGGGCAAATGGACGTAATGTTCGCTTGCTTTCAGCAGCAGCTATTCCTATTGTAAAGACCCATAACTCAATAATAAAAATGAGTGAAAACAGTATTATGAAACCTTTAAAAGGTTTTTTTCGGGCGAACATGATAAATGAGGATGTTGCGCCGGCAACAGCGAATGCTCCAATCGGAAGTTGTGATATATGTCGGGGAATTCCGATACGAAAGTACGCAAACAGAAGTCCGATCCCGGCAAGTGCAAGGAACATTGAAGTTATCAATGTTGCCGCATGCAATATTTTCTTTTTAAGAGGATCTGTCATATTAAACCAATCAGTTATTGCCTTGCCGGTTATTATGGCCAATGCCGGTAAAATAGGCAGTATGTAGTAGCTTCTCCGTGAACCTGAGCATGTAAAGAATATAAATATTGCAACTGCTATCATTGTAATCCATCGGGAAAACCGGTTATGCTCCCAGTTATTTATTTCAAAAATAGATGCTAAAAGAAGCAATGTCCATGGTGCGGAAAAAAGCGGTATGTATTTAAGATATGTATAAAAAGGTTCAATATGATCGAAAGGACGAAAAAATCGCAGAACATTTTCTCTCCACATGAGTTCTACTGACTGCCAGGAGTGGCTTGAAAGAACCGGGGACAGAAGGAGCCCTGTAAAAAAGACCAGACCTGCAAACAGTCCCAAAAAACCCTTCCAGGAAAATATCCAGTAGAATTCGAAAGAAAAGTCTTCCTTAAAGGCGATGCGCGTAAACCCTTTTTTTCTTAGATTTATCAACAGCTCAACTGTACTGTAAAACCCGATTGAAATGAAAATCACAGCAGGTGCAACAGGTCCTTTGCAAAATGCAGCAATGGCGCCGACAATGTAAAGCAAAGCTATGTATATCAGGCTGCCGTCATAACTGTCTATTAGAAAAATAAAAAATGCCAACCATATCATGAAAAGATTCAGCATTTCGGCAGATGCAGTTCTGGCCCACAAGACAAACATGACGGAAGTCGATAAAAGCATGGCTGATACCATACCGGTCCTGTTATTAAAAAGCCGGCGGCCTATTAAAAAAGTTAATAGAATAACCCCTGTCCCTGAAATTGCACTTGGTATTCTTGCTGATAGCTCAGTTACAACCCCTTTAAATGAAAATGGTAATATTATCCAGTAGCTCAATAAAGGCTTATCAAAATACACGTTTCCGTTGATTGTGGGTAAAAAATAGTTCCCTGACGCAATCATTTCCCTGACAATCTCTGCCCATCGGCCTTCAGATCCCCACAAAGATCTTATTGAGAGCCCTGTAAAAAATAAGATGGTGCTTAACAAAATAAGAACTATTGCTTGTATCCATATATTGTTAAGCCTTTTTTTGCTGAATATGTCGGGATTAATTATATTCACCTTCAATTGTGAAAATATAGCAACATAAGGGATTTGTATGTCAAGCAAAAATATTAAATCTGAAAACGTTTGACAAGAGATACATAAATATTTTACGCTCACACAAAATAATGGCAAACGAAAAAAATTATCAGATTACCAGGGCCAATCTGAGAAATCTGATCAGAATCTTATCTTATATATCCGTAGTCTTTTTTAATGTCAGTACTATCGAAATAATAGTGGCATTTATTTTGCTTGGAGCAGGATGTATAGTTCATTTCATCACTAAAGGAGTGCTTATACGAAATGTTGTAATTTGTAATAACGGGATTTACGGGGTAGTGAGACACCCATATTATATGGGTAATTATTTGATTGATGTCAGTTTTTGTCTTTTAAGCGGCAATCCTTTTTTAGTACTAATATACCCCTTTCTTTTTTTCTGGGTTTATGGACCAACTTTGAGAAAAGAAGAAAAATTTCTTGCTGCAACACATAATGAACCCTATATAGAATACATGCTTGATGTTCCACAGGTATTCCCGGATTCCTACTTCACAAATTATATGCAAGGCATTTTTTCAGGTTTTTCTAAAAGACGTATCAGCCGAAATGAGGTGTCGAGGCTTATGAGGTTTTGGGCTACCGCCTTTTTTATTTGTTTTCTGCATACTTTAAAAAGCATGAATTTACATATTAATTACAAATCTTTTACATTTATACTGTTGGCAGCTGCTTTATATATTGCGTGCATTTTTGTTCGCGGCAAAAGATAAGTATTGCGCAACCTCCTTATGTGCACAGTTCTTCTGAATAAGATATCTTCAAATTATTAAACAGGCCAAAAATGACAAAAAAAAACACAATCGGCTTTACCACCACAATTCCTGTTGAAATTATTTTTGCAGGAGGATTTATTCCTTGCGACCTTAATAATGTTTTTATAACAGGTGAAAACCCCATATATTACATCGAAAGGGCCGAGAAAGACGGGTTTCCTAAAAGCATGTGCAACTGGATAAAAGGAATCTATGGCGTGATTATGGAGGAAGGCATTGAAACCGTAATAACTGTAATGGAAGGTGATTGCAGTAATACACAGGCGCTTGCCGAAATATTGACATATAAGGGAATAAAGGTGATACCTTTTTCTTACCCCTATGACAGAGATGGAAAAGCCCTTAAGAGAGAGATTGAGAAGCTTAAACATGAGCTATCTGTTGAAAAAAAAGAGCTTGTCCGCATTGAGAAGGGGATAAGACAGATAAGGTTGAATCTTGAAGAGATAGACAAGATGACCTGGCAGGAAAAAGTGGTGACAGGTTATGAGAACCATCTTTGGCTTGTAAGGGCTTCCGATATGCTTGGGGATTACAATCAATACAACGATATGGCCAGAGCGTTTATAGAAAATGCAAAGACAAGGAAAAAAAATGATGCAATGAGTATCGGATATATTGGTGTTCCACCTATATTTCTTGATCTGCATGATTTTGTTGAGGAAAATGGTGTACATATAGTTTTGAATGAAACCCAGAGACAGTTTTCATTGCCATATTTTTCAAAGGATGCGGATATAGTAGAAAGATATAGACTTTATACATATCCTTATGGGATTTTTTTCAGGATTGAAGATATTAAAAAAGAAATAAAAAGACGTAAAATCAAAGGAATCATACATTATGTTCAAGCTTTTTGTTACAGGGTTATGGAAGATGTAATTTTAAGAGATGCCCTTGGGGTTCCTTTTATAACAATCGAAGGTGATCTTCCGGCAAAGCTTGATTCAAGGACAAAATTAAGAATAGAAGCCTTTATCGAGATGCTTAAGGAAAGAACTTAATGCAAAAACAAGACAACAGATAGAGTACAATATTACAAAAAAGAAATGGAAAAAACAAAAAAATTAATTATGAACAGGGATGGTATAGGATTTTTTAAGTCGATTCTGGAATCTTATGAAGATATTGGAATCTTTTCTGTCCTGGATGGGAATACGGGACTTATTGAGATTATTTATCCCTCCAATTTTGATAAAGAAATAGGATTTATTATAGAAGACATGTCGAATTACGGGATTTATTTTCAGGAGGTCGTTGATGTTTAATGCTGACAGGATATTAAAAGTACTCATGGAAGGAGACCTGCTTTTTGGAGATATATTTATCGAAGAAAGAAGCTATAATCATTTACATTTCGAATCTTCAAGATTTGAGAAAATTGAAAAGGGTGTTGACAAAGGTGTGGGTATACGCGCAATAAAGCCCTGGAAAACCTTTTTTGCCTCAACCAATGTGCTTAAAGAAGAGGAACTTATTGAAATCGCAAAGGGGCTCAGCAAATTTTCAAATGGAAGACAAGAAGCAAACATTAAGAAAGGTAATTATATTAAGGCTTCCTACCCTTTTTATCCAACTGTTAGCCCTGGAAATGTTGAGTTAAGGGAAAAGCTTGATATGCTTAAACGCATTGATGAAATGGCGAGATCGGAAGAAAAGAGAATAAAACAGGTAAGGGTTATCTACAGAGATACCAGGCAGCAGATAAATATGTATAACAGTGATGGCGGGAACATTGAAGATGAAAGACAACAGGTTGTTCTGAATATACTTGTTGTAGGTGAAAAAAACGGTGATGTTCAAACAGCTTATGATTCAATAGGTGGTTTTTACGGATTTGATTTTTTTACAAATGAAAGGATTGAAAACATTGTGAAAACAACAGTAAAGAGATTGTCCGGTCTTCTTGATGCTGTTGAAGCGCCAATGGGCATAAAAACTGTTGTACTTGCCTCTGAAGCAGGCGGAACCATGATCCACGAAGCAATAGGCCATGGCCTCGAAGCTGACCTTGCCATGGAAGGGCTTTCCTGTTATAAGGATATGCTTGGAAAGAAGATAGCCTCGCCGTTAATAAGTGTTGTTGATGATGCAACGCTCCCCAATATGCGGGGTACCTATGCCTATGATGATGATGGGATTGCCTCTGAAAGAACTATCCTTGTTGAGGACGGGATATTAAAAAATTATCTTTTTGACAGATTTTACGCATTGAAATATGGAAGCAAATCGACCGGAAACGGGAGAAGGGAATCTTTCAGGTTCAAACCTATCCCGAGAATGAGCAACACGATGATTTTATCGGGGAAGGATGATCCTGTACAAATTATCTCATCTGTTGATGACGGGGTATATGTAGTAAAAATGGGCGGTGGGCAGGTGGATACGGTAAGGGGTGATTTTGTTTTTGAAATTCAGGAAGGCTACAAAATTGAAAAAGGCAAAATCGGTGAGATGATCAAAAATGCAACAATGATGGGCAACGGGTTGCAGGTGCTTCAGGAAATAGATAGGGTAGGAAACGATCTTGGTTTTGGAATAGGTACTTGCGGCAAAGACGGGCAGGGCGTTCCCGTATCAGATGCACAACCCACCTTGAGGATACCGGAAATAGTTGTAGGCGGCAAGGAATCTTAACGATAAATATTGTAAGGTACTTGGCTATGAGCAATAGATTGCCGCCGGAATAAACCGGCGGCAATTTCATTATAATTCCAATGATTTTAAACGTTTTATTGCTTCCCGGATTCTATCTTCACCTATTGTGATTGAAATTCTGAAATAACCTTCGCCTTCATCACCGAATCCGTTGCCGGGAGTCACAACTATGCCTGCGTCTTCTAAAAGTTTTTCACAAAAGCTCTCAGATGTATAGCCACGTGGTACTCTTGCCCAAATATAGAACGTTGCCAGAGGGCTTTTTACATCAATCCCGACTGATTTTAGTCCTTCAACGACAAGATCTCTTCTTTTCTGAAAGATAGCTTTAATTTCTTCTACTGATTTCTGGTCTCCTGTAAGCGCTTCGATGGCAGCATATTGAATGGCCTGAAAAACACCTGAATCTATGTTTGTTTTTAATTTGCCGAGGTTGTATATAGCGTCTTTATTGCCGACGGCAAATCCTATTCTCCAGCCTGTCATACAGTATGTTTTTGAAAGTGAATGAAATTCCACCGAATATGTTTTTTCTTTATCAAATTCAAAGATACTTTTCGGATTGTAGCCGTCATAGGCTATTTCACTGTATGCAGCGTCATGACAAATCAGAATATTATATTTTTTCGCAATACCAATTGTCTTTTCGTAAAATGCGTCATCTGCATGTGCCCCTGTAGGGTTATTCGGGTAGTTTATGAACATGATCTTTGCTTTTTGAAGTACATCTTCAGGTATATTGTCATAATCCGGTAGGAAGCCGTTTTCTTCTTTTAGCGGCATTATATAGGGCGTCCCTCCGGCAAGAAGGGTTGTGATTTTATAGACAGGATAACCAGGGGATGGGATTAAAGCAATATCACCATTTTCAAGGTAAGCCCATGGCATATGTGCAATGCCTTCTTTTGAACCTATCAGAGCAACAACCTCGTTTTCAGGATTTAGTTCGACATTAAACCTTTTCTTATACCACTGGGCAACGGCCTTTCTGTATTCCAGCATGCCCTCATAGCTCGGGTATCTATGATTCTTCGGATCGTTAGTGGCTTCAACCATCTTATCAATAATGTATTTTGGTGTTGGAATATCAGGATCGCCGATCCCGAAATCTACTAAATCAATCCCTTTTTTTCGTACCTCTTCCTTCTTTTTATCAATCCTTGCAAACAGATAGGGGGGGATTTTTTCCACCCTTGAAGCTGGTTTTACCATATCTTTAACTCCTCAAAATTTTTTAATCAATTTATGTAAAATTTATTTAGCTTAAAGTAAAGGATTTTTTGGCAAAAACTTACCGGGTTACCCCTTATATCATTTGCCTTTCTTCCTATATTATTAATGCATCCTTAGGCATCAAACAGCACGGCGCTCCTTGACAAATGCGTGATATCTTATATAATTACTATATGTTGAAGAGAAATTGGATAAACGGAGAAATATGAAAAATTCTGGTTTTTATTTATGTGTTGCATTGATCGAGTATCATTCCAACTGGCTGAAATGCTCAAAGCGTTTCTCAGCGAGTTGAAAGGAGGATGTGTTATGAAGGCAGCGATTATTTTTTCAGGTACAGGGCCGATTTTACTCCTCACATCATACGATTCTCTTACCAACCCACAGTTTGTTAAAAAGTTATCTTTAAAAGGAATCAAGAAATTCGTTGCATTTGAAATCCCCGAAGATGAATTAAAAGAAAAGTATGGAACACATTATACCAGCGTCATGGACGATCTTAAGCAAAACGATGACCTGCGTGTCCTTGACTATGATGGACATCATATTTTAAATAAATTTTCTGTAAAAAAGATGACTAAACCCATCTACTACGAGCCTTAGAATATATCGGGCGTTTATGGAAATTGTTGTTTTTGGCCATGGAACTTATTCTACTTGACGGTTTTTACACATGGAGTAAGGTCAACTACCAAAGATACCTGTGAAACGGGGGATGCTGCCCGGGCATATGCGGAGTCGGCTTCGTGGTGTTGGCGAAGCCTGTTGGAGGAAAACAATAAAAAATGAGAATGCGGACAAACCCGATTTACCGTTTAATTAGAGTCTGTCCGCTTTAATTCATTTAATGAAACTATTTAGGCACGCAAAGATATCCACCGCCCAGGAATGAATTCCCGTTTTCATCCTGCGCATTAGGATGATAGCCAATGGCTTTCATTTTATCACCGCATATGTTGTTGCCGGTCGCCTGTAGTGAAGAAGGAGCGGGGCCGAACGCACCAGGACGATCCCATGTTTTGACCTTGTCCCGGCCGATTTGAATCTTTGGTGGAATAGTATCAGGCTTATCGCCAGGGCCCACAACAGGAACTGCAGTACATCCTGCAAATGCCAATAAAAGAAATATTGATAATAAAGTAAGTTTTTTCAATTTATTACCTCCTTTAATTAAATAGGTACTTTACACGGTGCCGCCATTTACCGCAATTCCCCATAATGTTATATATGAATTATAGTATGTAATTTGGTCTTGTCAAGTACATGATATCTAAATAGTTATTAATATCAAACATATAGTGCAACTTGCTTAACAGGTTAATCGAATGAATCATTCTTTGAAGATCAGAAGTGGTAAATTACAACTTTGTCGGTTATACTTAGGCGCGCGGATAATATGGCACTTTTACTCATTAATGATGTTTCACTGAATTTCGGCGGACCGCAGTTGTTGGAAGGCGTTACGCTCCAGATCGAGTCCGGCGAGCGTATCGGTTTGCTGGGCCGCAATGGTTCAGGCAAATCCACTCTTATGAAAATACTGGCAGGTCATATAACCCCGGATTCAGGCGGGATTATTCGAAGCGGTGATGTAAAGACTGCAATGCTGGAACAGGATGTGCCCGATGACCTGCCGGGAACAATCTATGATGTGGTGGCTGCCGGCGGGCAGGAGCATGTGGAACTCCTCAGGGAATACCACGACCTCACTCTGGAGATTACCCGAAGCAGTAACAATGACCTGATGAGAAAACTCGAAAGTGTCCAGCACCGGATAGAGGCTTCTGATGCCTGGTCTTTTCACCAGCAGGTTGAAAGGGTAATTCAAAGGGCTGAACTGGATGAAAATGCCCGGTTCCGGGTTTTGTCTGCCGGTATGAAGCGCCGGGTTTTTCTGGCCAGGGCTCTGGTAAATGATCCTGATCTCCTGCTTCTCGATGAGCCTACAAACCACCTTGATATCAACACCATTCTCTGGCTTGAGGACTTCCTGCTGAATTATGAAAAAACTCTCATGTTTGTGACCCATGACCGGGCCTTTCTCCAGCGTCTGGCAACGCGGATTGTGGAAATAGACAGGGGTCAACTGATATCTTTTAGCTGCAATTACAGGACATACCTTGAACAACGACAGACATTGCTTGATACAGAAGAGAAACAATGGCGTGAATTTGATAAGAAATTATCCAAAGAAGAGACCTGGATAAGGCAAGGAATCAGAGCTCGCCGCACACGCAACGAGGGCAGGGTACGGGCGTTGATGCAGATGCGTCTGGAGCGTTCCTGCAGGCAGGAACAAACTGGTGTCTCCCGGCTTGTAATCCAGGAAGCGGAACGAAGCGGGCAAATAGTTGTGGGTGCAAAGGCAATTTCATTTGCCTGGGATGAAAAAAAGATTGTCAAAAATTTTTCCACTACTGTCATTCGCGGTGATAAGGTAGGTGTAATCGGACCGAATGGTTCAGGCAAAACAACCCTTCTCAGGATACTCCTCGGTGAACTCAAGCCTGAACATGGAGCAGTTCGACTGGGCGCCAATATCAGCGTTGCCTACTTTGATCAGCTCCGCGCGCAGCTTGATGAAAATAAGACTCTAAAGGATAATATCGGCGGGGGCAACGATACGGTTACCATTGGCAACACCAGCAGGCATGTAATAGGATATTTACAGGAATTTCTTTTTTCACCTGAGAGGATCATGTCCCCGGTCAGTTCTCTATCCGGCGGTGAGCGCAACCGCCTGCTTCTGGCGAAACTTTTTGTTATTCCGTCGAATGTGCTTGTGCTTGATGAGCCCACCAATGACCTTGACGCAGAAACTCTGGAACTCCTCGAAGACAGGCTTGTTGAATACAATGGTACTATTCTGCTTGTCAGTCACGATCGTGAGTTTCTCAACAATGTTGTTACATCAACAATAGTCTTTGAGGGTGATGGACGATTAGTGGAGTATGTCGGCGGTTACGATGATTGGCTGAGACAGGGGAAAGTGGCAACAGAGCAATCGAAGCCTGTAACCCAAAAGGAACAGAAACAGAAGAGGGAAAAGCTCCAGAAGGAGAAGGGTAAACTCTCATTTAAAGAGAACCGGGAACTTGAAACGTTGCCTCAAATCATAGAAGTCCTGGAAGAAGAGAAAAAGGGCCTCATGGAAACCCTCAATTCTTCTGAATTTTATGCAAGCCGCGATCTGGGCAAGGTATATGCGGCTAACGACCGTTTAGGCGTGCTGGAAAAGGAACTCGATGAAGCCTACTACCGCTGGGATGAGCTCGAAAACATGGCTGCCGAATTCAGAAACAGTAAGGAATGAAAAAAGAATAAGCAGTGCGCCTGGAAGTAGAATCTGCCTTTTTCACGCTCCATTCATACCAAGTTTTTTTCTGATGTCTTCCTTTAAAACCTTCTTGTCAGCCTTTCCAACATTGGTCAGCGGAATTTTATCAATGAACTCGATTCGTTCAGGTAATTGCATAACTGATGCCCCGGAGTTTCTCAAATAGGCAATGAGTTCCTCAAAGGAAAGCGTTGTTTCTTCTTTAAGATGGATGTAGGCGCATATCCGTTCACCCAATGCCTTGTCAGGCATACCGATGACAGCCACGTCGGCAACATAGGGATGTGAGCTGATCAGCCGCTCAATGCCAACCGCGCTGATTGTTTCACCGCCGCGGAGGATGGTTTCTTTAATTCTGCCCGTAATCATGATAGTGCCGGACCGGTCAATCTTTGCCAGATCCCCGGTCTTGAAGAAGCCGTCCTTTGTAAATGTTATCAGGTTGTCTTCATGAGATTTGAAGTAGCCGGTAAAAATGTTCGGACCTTTTGTGATAAGCTCTCCTTCATGATCAGTCGGGACTTCCTGTCCATCCTGGTCAGTGATTTTAAATTGCGCATAGGGGCAGTCTATTTTGCCTACAGTGGTACAAATTGTCTCTATGTCTGCGTCAAGACGTGTCATAGCGCCTGAGCCTTCAGCTGAACCGAAGGCGTTAACGAATTTGCAGCCGAGCTTATCATAAATGTTCTTAACCATTTCAGGAGTGCTTGGTGCGCCGCCTGCATAAATTTTATTGAGAGAGCTGATATCATATTGTTCAATATTTTCAAGAGTCAACATCCTTTGTACAAGGGCGGGTACAGTGGGGAAAGCCGTTACTTTTTCCCGTTCTATGACCCTGCAAATATCCTGAGCCTCTGTTGAATCAGTGAGCACGTATTTTGCAAAGTTGAAAAAGGCTCCTCCTACGCCGTTATGCATAGCTTGAGCATGGCTGACAGGGGCAGCGGTCAGCACAACGTCATTACTTGTTATCTCCCAGGCCCTTGAATGATACTCAACGCTTGCAATGTAGTCATTGTGAGTCCTGGGAACGGCTTTTGGCAAGCCTGTCGTACCTCCTGTAAGGAGTATTATTGACACTTCCATAGGGTCAGGACGTCTGGCTGCAAGGTTGGCAAAGGATGAGGGCGTCAGCTTTCCTTCATCTATCAGCTTCTCCAAAGGGATAAATGTCTTGTTTCCTTCCTGTGATCTTACTGATATGAGATGTGTGAGTTGTCTGTTTTCCTCGATTACCTGCTGTAAAATAGGCATATAATCGGTATTTTTGTATTGATCAGGACCGATCCATGCTACAGGACGGGTCAGGCTGCAAACATGTTTGATTTCTGCGAGCCCGTGGCGTGCAATAAGAAGGACTGTTATTACTCCTATTTTTTGCAGTGCGTAAAAAGCGATAATATACTCATTCCAGTTTGGAATCTGAAGCAGGACAAAATCCCGTTGTGCTATTCCCAGTTCCATAAAACTCACTGCAAGTTGATCGACCTTTTCACGTAATTGCTCATAGGTAAAACGTGAGGTATCGTCAACAAGACATTCTTTTTGAGGATAGATATCTGTAGCCTTGTCAAACATGTCTCCCCATGTAAGACCCAACCACCATCTGAATTTGTTGTATTTTTCTACATCTTCCGGTCTGTATGGCTCAAATCCTTCTATCGGCATGTGAAACCTCCTTAAGATTTTGAAATGTTATTTTTCATGGTTCGTTTTGTTTTAATATATATTTGTTCAAAAATGAAGTTATATTTAGTTTCCGTCCGTAAAGGGTCCTTTTCCGCCCCGACAGCGTCAATCTACGGTCTTGCTTGTGCGACGTACATTTTGTACGCCTCCGCGCAATCCCTTGGTCTCCTTGCCGGAACGAAAAAAACCTCCTTTCCGATTCGGAAACCGATAGTGTCACATCCGGGGTTTCCGGATGGACGCTATTTAACAGATTAATCTCTATCTTATCCAAGCTTTTTTCATTTTCTTTGCAGAAATTTATTTTCATTGAGTACGGAAAGGAAG
This sequence comes from Pseudomonadota bacterium, assembly GCA_026388275.1. Lineage (NCBI taxonomy): Bacteria > Pseudomonadati > Pseudomonadota > Pseudomonadota bacterium. The sequence goes on along the minus strand of JAPLKB010000060.1, from coordinate 1,894 downwards.
TCCTGCCTATTTATAAGGGAGTCTTGTTCGTCATTGTTCTGTATTCTTAGGTAACATCTATCACAACCTGGCATACTTTGCAGAAGATGGGGCAATGGTTTTATTTGCTCTCACAGTAGAATGTGCGCCACGATGTAATTATGTGCATAAAAAAGCCCCTCCGAAGAGGGGCCTAAGGTGTTCTTCCGGGCATTTAACGTTTTGCTTGATTCAATGCTTTAACCATACTCGATGCGTTCTTTACGGAAATCGCAGAGATATGTATTATCGTCCGCTTCTCCCCGCGGTAATAATGTCATTTCTTCAAATTCGATTCCTTCATCTTTAGCGCATCCAAAGTGATACACGCTTTGATTCACATATACGGCAAAGACTCTTCTCTTTAAAACCGATATGTGATCCCTCCAAAATTGTTTTTTGGAGGCCTAACAACCGTACTTTTACTTTGCCCAAAGGCGATGATGGTATAAAGCGACTTTCCGTACCATGCTTGTCCTCGCCTCGCCTAAATTGTCAAAGAACACCTTATTAAGAAGTATAGCTCAAATTTGTAATTTGTCAATTTTGATTTAAATGGGCACATATAAACTTGTATGGTTTTGTTTCATCCTGGGGTTTTGAATCCATCCCGGCAAGGGTAGTTAATGCCATTAATCAAAAGGATGAAATCCTGGCCATTCAGCTTACAGAAAATCTCCAACGGGAAGACTTAAATCCCATAGATCAGGCCAAAGGCATACTTGCATATATTCAGGCAAAACATCCTGACAAAGGGTACAATTTGGATGGGGTTATGAGTGATTTGATGAAAGTCCAGTTTAGACCTGACGACCTACCTGAGGATGTTGTATTCACAGTGAATACAGTTGCTCAAATCTCCGGGAAGTATTATCCTACCTTGTTCCGCACGATATCACTTCTAAAACTGGTTCCTAAAATTCAGGACGTAATTTCCAGTGGAAAACTCCCTGTTTCACAGGGATATCTCTTTGCCGCTAACCTTGGAAGTCCTGACTTTTTTACCATATTTGATGAAATAATGGAGATACCTGTAACCAATGTTAAATTAGAGAAAATGCTTACCGCATACAAAAAAGCCAAACCGAAATCAACATCTAAACCTATGCCTATTAAAAAGAAAGTTGCTGTCTTACAAAATGCAAAATCATACTTTGAGAAAAAGACCGGGATGTATGCGAAATCAGATATTCAGACATTCCTTGATGAACTGCGGGTCTTAGTCTCATTCATAGAAAAGCAGATTGAAACAGCCCCGGAGATTGTATCGGTTAAACAAACAGATAAAAAGCCTGTTCCGCAGGTGTAACAGGGTGTTTTCGGCTAATATAGCTGCAAAACCTTACCCCAAAGTTTGCGGTTGACCTGATGAGAAGATTAGAGAAAATCCTTAAGAGCAAGGATTATTCCAATTCTAAATCAAGGATGCAATGACTTACCCCGTAGCAACCCGCGGGGCAATCAAGGCGGAAAGAAAGAGGAGACGCAGGCGTACGATAGCAGTACATCGAGGATATGATGACGAAGCCAACGATGATAGTGTCTTTATTTAGAATTGGAATTACCTAAAAAATGCGGTTGTTAAGTTCTTATCGGAATAACTCTTTTTAACACCCGCGAGAAGCGCAACTGCGCTGTTTCCTAAAGGCAGGAATTACATAAAGAAGTACTTGCCACTGCCCATTCCTGGACAATTCCTCTTTCACGTACCTATACGTAACAAAATTTATTGACTGTTAGACTGCTAAGGATCATTATTTATTCTGCTTTTTCTTAAAAGAAAAGGAGGAGAAATGACCCGGACAAATCAAAGTTTTATCAGACCAAGCGGCAACTTCGAGGCAGTACGCCAACAATGCAATCCCCGGACTCATAT